>DASYTI010000140.1 GCA_036002485.1 Candidatus Methylomirabilota bacterium
GGGGGGCTCCGCCCCCCTTCCGAAACCTCCCCCCGACCCGATTGCGCCGGCGAAGCCGGCGCTCGAAGCGTAACATTCTGCTCGCGAGGGCACGAGAATTACTCGGACAGACAGACTCTTAGCCTGGACCATTCGCGAGACAACGCCACCCTGATCTACATTTCGATCCCTCTCTCCCAATGGGGGAGAGGGCAGGGTAAGGGGGAGGCTGGAGATGCGATTTGGGCTGTTCCTGCTGTTCGAGTGGTCGGGCCCGGGGCGGGCCTTCGACGCCATGTACGGCGATCTCCTCGAGGAGGTCGTCTACGCCGAGGAGCAGGGGCTGGAGGCCGTGTGGCTCGCCGAGCACCACTTCGTGAGCTACAGCGCCTGCCCACAGCCGCTGATGTTCGCCATCATGGCCGCCGCGCAGACCCGGCGTGTGCGGCTCGGCACCGGGGTGCTCGTCCTCCCCTTCTATCACCCGCTGCGGCTGGCCGGAGAGATCGCGGTGGCCGACGTGCTCACGGGTGGCCGCCTGGAGATCGGGGTGGGCCGCGGAGCCTATCCCTACGAGTTCGCGCGCTACGATGTGCCGTTCGACGAGGGCCGCCAGCGAAGCCAGGAGTGCCTGGAGATCATGCTGCGGGCCTGGCGCGAGGACGACGTGGCGCACAGCGGGCGCTTCTACCAGTTCCCGGCGGCCACCGTGCTGCCGCGGCCGCTACAGCGGCCGCACCCGCCCATCTGGATCGCCGCCCTGAACCCGGAGTCCTTCACCTACGCCATCGGCCATGGGCACCGGCTGCTCAGCACGGTGTTCCGCGAGCCCGTGGACAAAGTGGCCGAGAAGGTCGACCTCTACCGGCGCACCCTCAAAGACGCAGGCAAGACCGAAGCGGACAGCGACCTGGGCCTGCTGCGGATTGCCTACGTGGCGGAGACGGATGCCGCGGCCCGCGAGGCGCTCCCGCACGTGACGAAGACGCACCGCACGTGGCACCACCTGCACTTCGGCAGCGAGAGCGTGCGCGGCGGGGTCGTCCGCTCGGACCCGGTCGAGCACGAGCCCTCGCCGGAGGAGGCGTGGGAGCGGCTGATCATCGGCAGCCCCGAGCGCTGCATCCGGCAGATCCGGGCGCTGGAGGCGGTGGGCGTCGACCTCCTCCTGATGAACATGAACTTCGGCAACATGACGCATCCGGAGGCCATGCGCTCGCTGCGGCTCTTCGGCCGGGAGGTCCTGCCGGCGTTCAGGCGCGAGGCCGCGCCGCGAGGATGATGGGCTCGATGCATGGCCAAGTCGGCGCGGGAGTTGTTTGAAGAAGCAATGAAGCTCGCTACCCAGCCGGACCAATTAAGAAGGCTTCGCGTCATCCATATCCCTCTCCCCCGATGGGGGAGAGGGCAGCCCTTCGAGCTGAGCCGCTGCCGACGAGCGTCAGCGAGGAGAGCGGCGAGGCGAGGGCTGAGATAGTGAGGGGGCGGGGAGGATGGGAAGCTCCCGCGTGCCGTTGTCAGTCGAGCGAGAGCGCCGCCTCACCGACCCACATGCATCGTCGACGCCTTGATCGGCCTCGGCGTCCGACGAAACGCGGTGCGCATGTCGCCCTGGTCGAGGCGAGTTCGCGGTGAACTCGGGGCAAGGATGTCAACGCCCGGCCCCGCCCTGCGGGTCGAGCCAGTCGCGGAGGCCGTCGGCCATCATGTTGAAGCCGAGCACGGCGACCATGATGGCGAGCCCGGGGAAGACGACGATCCAGGGCGCCTGCAGCATGAAGCCCCGGCCGTCGGCGAGCATCAGGCCGAGTGACGGCGTCGGTGGGCGCACCCCGACCCCCACGAACGACAGCGAGGCCTCCACCAGGATGGCGATCGCCATCAGAACGGAAGCCTGGACCAGCACGGGGGTGGCGGCGTTCGGCAGGATGTGGCCCAGAATGAGCCGGGGCGCGGTGGCCCCGAGCGCGCGGGCGCCGTCCACGTAGCTCTCCACCTTCGCGGCCAGGACCGCCGCCCGCACCACGCGCGCGATGATGGGCAGATAGACGACGGCGAGGGCCAGGGACACGAGGACGACGCCCGTGCCGAACACGCTCATGAGCGCGATGGCGAGCAGGATCGCGGGAAAGGCCATGAGCACGTCGAGCGGTCGCATGATCAGCTGTTCCGGCAGGCCCTCGACGTACCCCGCGACCAGGCCGAGGGGCCCGCCGATCGCAAGCGCGAGGGCCACGGATCCCAGGGCGACGCCAAGGGAGACCCGGTAGGCGTGGACGACGCGACTCAGCACGCTCCGGCCGAGATCGTCCATGCCAAAGGGCTCGGCAAGGGTCGGCGCGCGCATCGCGAAGTCCTTGGCGATCTCCGTCGGACTCCCCGGGAGCACCACGGGGGCGAGCAGCGCGAGGAGGGCCAGGCCCGCGACCAGGAGCAACCCCGACAGGGCGACGCGGGACGGCCCCGCCGGCCCCCAGCGCCGCGCGCCCCCCGGCGTCATGGCCGCCTCACCCGGGGATCGATGATGCCGTACAGGATGTCGGTCGCCAGGTTCACCAGCATGAACATCGCCCCGATGACCAGCACCGTGCTCTGCACGACCGGGTAGTTGCGCTCGAGGACGGCGTCGAGCGTCATCCGCCCCACGCCGGGCAGGGTGAAGATCGTCTCGACGACGATGGCGCCGCCCAGCATGTAGCCGACCTGCAGTCCCAGCACGGTGACGATGGGAATGGCAGCGTTCGGCAGCACGTGCCGGAACAGGACGGCGCGCTCGGCGAGCCCCTTGGCGCGGGCGTACTGCACGAAGCCTCGAGGCACGGTGTCGAGCACCGCGGCGCGGGTGAGCCGCCCCAGCACGGCGGCGCGGCTCAGGGCCAGGGTGAGCGCGGGCAGGACGAGGTGGAGAAGGTTGTCGACCGGACTCTCCCCGAAGGCCACGAAGCCGCTCGAGGGCAGGAGGCCGAGCCCGAGCGAGACGAGCAGGATCAGCATGATGCCGAGCCAGAAGTCCGGGATGGAGATGCCGAGCAGGCCGATGGTGAGCGATGCCCGGTCGGCGACGCCGCCCCGGTGGCCGCCGCCCAGGAGCCCGAGGGGCACGCCGATGAGCGCCGCGCATGCGGTGGCGAGCAGGGTCAGCTCGGCGGTGACGGGGAGGCGGTCGAGGATCATGCGGCCGATCGGCTCGTTCTGGCGAAAGTCCAGGCCGAAGTCGCCCCGCGCGAGCCCGCCGAGCCACATGAGGTACTGGCGAGGGAGCGGCTCGTCCAGATGGAACTCCGCGCGGAGGGCGCGCACCGCCTCCGGGGTGGCCTTGTAGCCGAGGACGGTGACGGCGGGATCGCCCGGCACGACCCGCATGAGCGCGAACACGAGCACACTCATGCCGAGGAGCAGCGGCACGGCCAGGGCGAGCCGGCGAGCCGCGTAGATCCAGGGCGAGGACACCCCCTCACCCTGCCCTCTCCCCCAGTGGGGGAGAGGGATCAGAATGAAGAGAACGGCGGCGCGAGAGCGTTCTCATCCCACTCCCCGCGGCGGACTATGCGCGAACACGTGGCCCCCTCACCCTGCCCTCTCCCCCACTGGGGGAGAGGGATCAGAATGAAGAGAGCGGCGTCGCGCGAGTGTTCTCAT
>DASYTI010000141.1 GCA_036002485.1 Candidatus Methylomirabilota bacterium
GCCCTCGGCCGCCCCGTGGCCGACTTCACCCGGCCCGTGGACTCCATCACCTTCTGTCTGTCCAAGGGCCTTGCTGCCCCCGTGGGCTCGCTCGTATGCGGGTCTGGAGAGTTCATCGCGCAAGCGCGCCGGATGCGCAAGTTGCTGGGGGGCGGCATGCGCCAGGTAGGCATCCTGGCCGCCGCCGGTCTTGTCGCCCTCGGCACCATGGTCGATCGGCTCGCCGAGGACCATGACCATGCCAAACGGTTGGCCCGGGGACTGGCGGGACTGCCCCGCCTTCAGCTTGACCCGGAGAAAGTCCAGACCAATATCGTGATCTTCCGCGTGGACCGGGAGGGCGGGGCCCAGGAACTCTCCGCGGGCTGCCTGGCCCGCAAGGTCAAGATCCACCAGTTCGGACCGGGCGCCATCCGGTGCGTGACCCACAAGGACGTGGACCGGGAAGACATCGACCGCGCCCTCGACGCGGTCCGCGAGATCACCAAGCCCTGGTAACGGGAGCCCACACGATGGCCGAGCGCCTGCTGGACGTCAAGAACCTCAAGACCTACTTCTTCACCGACGAGGGTGTGGTGCGCGCCGTGGACGGCATCGACCTCTACATCGAGAAGGGCGAGACCCTGGGCGTGGTCGGCGAGTCCGGCTGCGGCAAGTCGGTGACGGCCCTCAGCATCATGAAGCTGATCCCGCAGCCGCCCGGCAAGATCGTCGAGGGCGAGATCCTCTACAACGGCCGGAACCTGGTGGACCTGCCCGCGAACCAGATGCGCAAGATCCGCGGGAAAGAGATCTCGATGATCTTCCAGGAGCCCATGACCTCGCTGAACCCCGTGTTCACCTGCGGCGAGCAGATCGCCGAGGCCCTGCGGCTGCACGAGGGGCTGGGCCGGCGGGCCGCCATGGACAAGACGGTCGACATGCTCAAGCTCGTGCACATTCCTAACGCCGAGCGACGCGTCAAGGAGTACCCGCACCAGCTGTCCGGCGGCATGCGCCAGCGCATCATGATCGCCATGGCCCTGTCCTGCAATCCCAACCTCCTCATCGCCGACGAGCCCACCACCGCCCTCGACGTGACCATCCAGGCCCAGATCCTCGACCTGCTCAATGAGCTCAAGAGCAAGCTCAAGATGGCCGTCATGCTGATCACCCACGACATGGGCGTGATCGCGGAGACGGCCCAGCGGGTCGTCGTCATGTACGCCGCCAAGGTGGCCGAGGAAGCGTCGGTCGCCGATCTCTTCAAGGAGCCGCTGCACCCCTACACGCAGGGGCTCCTCCGATCCATCCCGAGAATCGATCTGGCCGCGACGGAGCGGCGCCGGCTCGAGACGATTCCCGGGACGGTACCGACGCTCCGAGGCGACATCGCCCCCGGCTGCCGCTTCGCGCCGCGCTGCCCGTTCGTGAAGTCCGTGTGCACCGAGAAGGATCCCGTGATCAAGGAAGTCAAGCCCGGGCACAAAGTGGCGTGCTGGCTTTACTAAGTCGGAGGGGGCCCAGGTGGCCCCCTCCGAACCTCCCCCAGGGGATGGCGCGGGCGAAGCCCGCGCTCGAAGCGGAGATGCAGGGTGCGTGAGGTAGGATCAACGGGCTACATTGCGGTCACTTTCGGGTGGAAAGGTTAGGTCATCATTCTATGGCCGAGACACCGCTCCTTCATGTGAAGAACCTCAAGAAGTACTTCCCCATCCGGGGTGGACTCTTCTCCCGGGAGGTGGCGCGCGTCCACGCGGTGGATGACATCTCCTTCACCATTCTGAAAGGCGAGACGCTGGGGCTGGTGGGCGAGTCGGGCTGCGGCAAGTCCACCACCGGCCGGTGCATCCTCCGGCTGATCGAGCCGACGGCGGGCGAGGTGACCTTCGAAGGTCAGAACGTGACGACGCTCGACAAGCGGTCGCTCCGGCACCTCCGGCGCGACATGCAGATCATCTTCCAGGACCCCTACGCGTCGTTGAACCCGCGCATGACGGTGGGCTCGATCATCGGCGAGGCGCTCGTCATCCACAAGCTCGCCAAGACGCGCAAGGAGCGTGAGGAGCGCGTGATTCACCTCCTGGAGACGGTCGGCCTCAGCTCCGATCACCTCCGCCGCTACCCGCACGAGTTCTCGGGCGGCCAGCGGCAGCGCATCGGCATCGCCCGGGCCCTCGCCGTGAGCCCCAAGCTCATCGTGGCCGATGAGCCAGTCTCGGCGCTCGACGTCTCGATCCAGGCGCAGGTCATCAACCTGATGGAGGATCTGCAGAAGCAGTTCAACCTGACCTACCTCTTCATCGCGCACGACCTCTCCGTGGTCGAGCATATCTCGAACCGCGTGGCCGTCATGTACCTGGGCAAGATCGTGGAGATCGCCCCGGCCAAGGAGCTCTACAACAACCCAAAGCACCCCTACACCGAGGCGCTTCTCTCCGCGGTCCCCATTCCGGATCCGGCCGTCAAGCGCAAGCGCATCCTGCTCGAGGGAGACGTGCCCAGCCCGATCAGGCCGCCCTCCGGCTGCCGCTTCCACACGCGCTGCCCCATCCGGATTCCCAGCTGCTCGGAGAACGAGCAGATCCTGAAAGAGATCTCGCCGGGGCACTGGGTGGCGTGTCAAGTCAGAGCGTAGCGCTCCTTCTCCATCCCTCTCCCCTCTGGGGAGAGGGCAGGGTGAGGGGGCGTCTTCCATGACTGCCATCCTGTCCGCCCTTGGAGCCTGACCCATCCCCCGGATCCGCGTCGGGCAGTTCGAGCTCTTCTACCAGCGCACCGGCCCCGCGCGCCCGCCCTCCGTCATCCTCATCATGGGCTGGGGCGGCGACCATACCGCCTGGGCCTTGCAGGTGGCCGCCTTGGCCGAAGAGTTCGACGTCATCGCCTTCGACAATCGCGGCGCGGGACAAAGCGATGCGCCGGACGTGACGTATTCGATGGTCGACATGGCCGAGGACGTCACCGGCCTCATGGACGAGCTGGGGGTGCGCACCGCCCATGTGGTCGGCGCCTCCATGGGCGGCATGATCGGGCAAGAGCTGGCCCTCCGGCACCCCGACCGCGTGCTGAGCCTGCAGCTCCACGGCACGACCGCTCATATCGACGAGTGGGGCCGCGCGGTCATCGACAACTTTCTCCGCGCCAAGAGGCATGGCAATGTCGAAGAGTTCACCCTCTTCGTCCTGCCCTGGATCCTCTGCCGGAAGACCTTCACGGAGCGACGCGACTTCGTGGAGATGTGGATACAGCGGGCCCTCGAGTACCCGTTCCAGACGACCCTCGTCGGGCTGAACCGCCAGGCTCAGGCCATACGCGGCCATGACACCCGCGACCGCCTGGCCACGCTGCGCATGCCCACGCTCATCACCACGGGCACGGAGGACATCCTGGTGCCGCCCTCCGCCTCGGACGATCTCCACGCGCGGATCGCGGGCTCTGAGCTCGTCCGCATCCCCGAGGCGGGCCACATGCACTTCCTCGAGCAGGCTCCCACCTTCAACGACGCCTGCCTCGGCTTCCTCCGCAAGCACCTGAACTAAGCAGGCGGCTCAAAAAGTCTAGACACGGCTCGTCGCGATCGTCAGACTGACGGGTCCGGTAGCACACTTCCTGGCTGCCGGCGGAGCAGGACCGCATTCGCAAGGCTGGATGGTTCAACTGACTGGTTCAACCGACTGGAGTCCCGGTGATGGAACGACGCACCTTCCTGGCGACGATCGCTGGCAGTCTCCTCGCCGCGCCCCTCCCCGCTGAGGCGCAACAGGGGCGGAAGGTCTACCGGATCGGGTTCCTGCGCGCGGGCCAAGCGCCCAAGACCTGGGTCGAGGCGCTTCAGCAAGGCCTACGGGAGCGAGGATACGTCGAGGGCCAGAATGTAGTCGTCGAATTCCGATACGGCAGCCTCGACCAGCTTCCGCAGCTTGCCGAAGACTTGGTGCGATTGAAGGTCGACGTCATCCTGGCTGGGGCCTCATCAGCGGCTGTGGCAGCCAAGAGGGTCACCACGTCAGTGCCTATCGTCATGGTCGGCGTGAGCCACCCGGTTGAGATCGGGCTCGTCCCAAGCCTGGCACGCCCGGGGGGCAACATCACGGGCGTGGCCTTCAATTCTGCCGATCTCGCCGGAAAGCGCCTGGAGCTGCTCAGGGAGCTCGTTCCCAAGCTCAGGCGAGTCGCCGTGCTCTCGTATCCCGCGCATCCGACCAACGCGGTGCAGCTCAAGGGGGCGGAGGTCGCGGCGCGCACACTGGGCATGCAGTTTGAGCAGGTGCCGGTCCGGGGCCCCAACGATTTTGACGCGGCATTCAGGGCTGTGCGCAACGCCGCCGATGGTCTGCTGTACATAGATACTCCCCTTTTCACTACGCATGGTGCTCGACTCACAGACTTGGCGGCCAGGAGCCGGCTGCCCGCGATCTACGGGACCCGGGAGATTGTGGAAGTCGGCGGCCTCATGTCGTACGGTCCGTACATCCCGGACTTATACAGGCTCGCCGCCACCTACGTGGACAAGGTCTTGAAGGGAGCGAAGCCGGCTGACCTCCCTGTCGAGCAACCCACGAAGTTCGAGCTGGTCATCAACCTCAAGACCGCCAAGGCTCTCGGCCTGACGATTCCGCAATCGCTCTTGCTGCGGGCGGATGAGGTGATCCAGTGACCCCGAGTCGCCCCCCCCCGCATTTTCCGCCTGCTAGCGCTTCTTGTCGGAAAGCTTCACGGCGAGATCGCGCAGACGCTGCTGGGTCGCGGGACTCAGCATGGCGGCAAAGCTGGCCGGGTCGCTCTTGGCGCGCTCCACGGCCTGGAGCATCTTCTGCGCGTCCCCGCCGCTATTCTGCGCGAGCTCACTGAGCACCTGGGCGGCCACCGCGTAGAATTCCTGCGTCAACGCGTCCGAGCCCGTAAGGGCGCGTACCTGCTGGTCCACCGCCGCGCCCTGAGGGTTCTTCGCGAGCTCGCCGGCGCGCGCATTGGGGTCGAGCAGGATCTGGAGGGTCTGGTTGAGCGCGTCCTGCGAGGTCGGGTCGAGCGCTTGGGCGGCGGCCGGGCCGGCGCTCGCCAGGAAGGCCAGGGCCACCACCACCCCGAGGCGAAGCGGGATCACTCCCAGAGGTAGCTGGTCGGGTTGACCGACTGCCCTTTGACCTGGATCTCGTAGTGGAGGTGCGGGCCCGAGGACCGTCCGGTATTGCCGGACAGCGCGAGCACGTCGCCGCGCTGCACCTTCTGGTTGGTGGTCACCTGGAGCTTCGAGAGGTGACCATAGAGGGACTTGGTCTCGTGGTCATGGTCGAGGATGAGAGTCTGTCCATATTCCGGATGGATCCCCGCGAAGACCACCGTCCCGGGAGCGGGCGACTTGACGGGCGTGCCGATGGGCGCGCCGATGTCGAGGCCGCTGTGGAACTCGGACTTGGATGACCAGGGCGAGGCGCGGCCCCCGAAGCCGGAATTGATCGGACCGCGCAGCGGCCAGCGTGACGGGAGCGCGGCCAGGACACGCGTGGCCCGGACCAGGAAGCGCTCGAGGGAGCGGAGGTTCTCGCCCTCCTCCTTGACGATGGTGGTCAGCCGCTCGAGCTCGTCGCCGATGGCGCCATGGTCGGGAGCTTCGCCGGTCCGCACCGACCCCGTGGGCCCGCCGATCCCGCTGCCTCGCTTGGCCTTGCCATCCTCCGGCCCGAACGGCTCCCAAATCTTGGCCTGGAGACCGCGCCAGCTGTCGATCTCGGCGCGAAGCTCGCGCATGCGCGCCTGGGAGCTCTCGATGAGGGCCTGCTGCTCGGTCACGCGCGCCGAGAGCTGCGCGAGGGAGGCTCGCTCGCGCCGGAGCTGGAGGTAGTCGCCATAGATGGCGGCCAGAGCCAGCGGCGCGGCCAGGAGGAAGCCGATGCCGATGACGATGGTCCAGCGGGGAAGGGCGAGACGGACGACGCGACGTCCGTCGCCATGCACGACCAGGAGATTGAATTCTTTCGGTGTCGGCATGCTCCCTCAGCGCTTCAGCGGCACGACCGAGAAATCCCGAGTCGTCGTCGCCTCGGCGTTCGGATTGACCTTGGTCATGCGGCAGTGGCCCTCGAAGAGCACGCCTTCCTCCAGGACGACCACCGGCGCCTCCACGTCTCCGAAGACTCGCGCCGTACGCTTCAGCTCCACGCGCTCGCTGGCCGAGATATTGCCCACCACCTCGCCGCTCACCACCACCCGCCCCGCGCGGACGTCGCCGTTGACGGCGGCCTTCTCACCGATGATGAGGGTGTCCGTCGATGCGATCTCGCCCTTGAACCGTCCGTTCAGCATGACCGTCCCGCTGAACGTGTACCGCCCCTCGATCTCCGAGCCCTCGTCGATGAAGGCGGTAAGCCCGCTGCGGCCCGGCGACTTCCGCTTGCGCATCCACATGGTCGACCGGCAGCCTCCTTCACCGATGCTGCGAGTGCGGCGCGCTCCGCATCACCTTCCGGGCCCGAGCCGGGCACGTGGAAGGAGGGTGACGATGCTCGATCAAGCAATAGGAAGGATGTATGAAGATCCCGGTCTGCCGGGTTACGGCGGTTTTAGCACGTGCTCTTCCGAGGTGTCAACCCCGGAAATCCGCGCGCCGCCATGCGCGCTATGTCCGCGCCACTTCGGGTTTGTTGACACCCGGAAAGTGTCCGAAGTATCATCGGCGAATCGAGAGACGAGCAATGGACGACTTCTACCGGATCAAGCGGCTACCCCCCTACGTCTTCGCCATCGTCAATGACCTCAAGACGAAGGCGCGGACCCAGGGCCAGGACATCATCGATCTCGGCATGGGTAATCCCGACCAGGCCACTCCCAAGCACATCGTGGACAAGCTGGTGGAGGCGGCCCGCAACCCCCGCAACCACCGCTATTCGGCCTCGCGAGGGATCACCCGGCTGCGGAAGGCCGTCACCACCTGGTACCGGGACCGCTACAAGGTCGAGCTGGACCCCGAGACGGAGGCCATTGCCACCATCGGGGCCAAGGAGGGCATGTCCCACCTGGCCCTGGCCGTCCTCCAGCCGGGAGACGGCGTGCTGGTGCCGAATCCGACCTATCCCATCCACTCGTACTCCGTGGTCATCGCGGACGGCGACCTGCGCTCCGTGCCCATGGTGCCGGGCGAGGACTTCTTCGCCCGCCTCCAGGAGGCCGCCCGCCTGTCCTGGCCCAAGGCCAAGATGCTCATCCTGTCCTTCCCCCACAATCCGACCACGATGTGCGTGGAGCAGGACTTCTTCGTCAAGGTGGTGGACTTCGCCAAAGAACACAAGCTCATGGTGGTCCACGACTTCGCCTACGCCGATTTCGCCTTCGACGGCTACCGGCCGCCCTCCTTCCTCTCGGTGCCGGGGGCCAAGGAGGTCGGGGTCGAGATCTTCTCGCTCTCGAAGTCCTACAACATGCCCGGCTGGCGGATGGGATTCGTGTGCGGCAACGCCCGGATGATCCACGCGCTGGGCCGGATCAAGTCCTACCTCGACTACGGCGCCTTCCAGCCCATCCAGATCGCGGCCATCGTGGCCCTGGAGGGCGAGCAGTCCGTGGTGCGCGACATCGTCCTACTCCACCAGAAGCGCCGCGACGTCCTCGTGGACGGGCTCAACAAGATCGGCTGGTCCGTGCCCAAGCCCAAGGGCACCATGTTCGTGTGGGCGCCCATCCCCGACAGCTTCCGGGCCATGGGATCGCTGGAATTCTCCAAGATGCTGATCCAGGAGTGCAAGGTCGCGGTCTCCCCGGGCATCGGCTTCGGCGAGTACGGCGAGGGCTACGTCCGATTCGCGCTCGTCGAGAACGAGCAGCGCATCAGACAGGCCCTCCGCGGTCTCAAGACTCTGGGCGCCCGCTGACCGGGCGCGCAGAGCGGCCTTCGGTCCCGCCATGAACGAGATCAAGATCGGCCTCCTCGGCCTGGGCACCGTGGGCAGCGGCGTCATCAAGGTGCTCCAGAGCCATGGCCCCGACATGGAGGAGCGCGCGGGCTGCCGGCTCCGATTCCACGTGATCGCGGATGCGGACCTGACGCGTCCGCGTGAGGGGCTGGACCTGAAGCGCCTGCCCCTCGTCAACGACGCCGTGAAGGTGCTCGATGATCCGGCCGTGCAGATCGTCATCGAGCTGGTGGGCGGACTCGAGCCCGCCCGCACCTTCATCCTGCGCGCCCTCGAGGCGGGCAAGCACGTGGTCACCGCCAACAAGGCGCTCCTGGCCCATCACGGCCCCGAGATCTTCGAAGCGGCGCGGCGCAATCGCGTCCTCCTGGGCTTCGAGGCCGCCGTGGCGGGAGGCATCCCCCTCATCCGCGCCGTGAAGGACGGGCTGCCCGCCAATCGCGTGCTCTCGGCCTTCGGCATCGTCAATGGCACGTGCAACTACATCCTCTCGAAGATGACGGACGAGGGGCTGGACTTCTCCGTGGTGCTCAAGGAGGCGCAGGCCCAGGGCTATGCCGAGGCTGATCCCACCCTCGATATCGAGGGCATGGACTCCGCCCACAAGCTGCAGATCCTGGCCACCCTCGCCTTCCGCACCGCGGTGGACTTGAAGGACATCCACACGGAGGGCATCACGGGCATCGCGCCGCAGGACGTGGAGAACGCGGCGGAGCTCGGCTATCGGATCAAGCTGCTCGCCATCGCCAAGGCCCTGGACGGAGCGCTCGAGGCGCGGGTGCACCCGACCATGATCCCCGCCGCTTCGCCCATGGCCGCCGTCTCCGGCGTCTTCAACGCCGTCTTCATCACGGGTGACAATGTCGGCAACCTCATGTTCTACGGCCGCGGCGCGGGCCAGCTGCCCACGGCCTCCGCGGTGTGGTCGGACACGCTCGAGATCGCCCGGCGCGTCGCCCACGGCATCCCGGCCATGGAAGGGGATCTCCCGTCGATCAGCGAGCACCCGCTGCCCCTCCGGCGCATGGAGGACATCCGCTCCGCCTACTACCTCCGCGTCATGGCCATGGACCGCCCGGGCGTGCTGGCCCAGGTGGCGGGCATCCTGGGACAGCACGACATCTCGCTGGCCTCCGTCCTCCAGAAGGAGCGCGCCCAGGGCGAGGCGGTGCCCGTGGTGATGATGACCCACGACGCCCGCGAACGGGACATGCGGGCGGCCCTCCAGGCCATCGACAAGCTGCCCGTGGTCGCCTCGCGCACGACCATGATTCGCGTGGAGCCGGCATGACCTTGTGGCCGGGCGTCATCGAGCGCTATCGGCAATTCCTGCCCGTGACGGCCTCCACGCCCGTGGTCACCCTGCACGAGGGCAATACGCCGCTCATCCCCGCCCCGCGTCTGGCCGAGGCGACGGACCCGAGCCTGCGCATCTTCCTCAAGTGCGAGGGCTTCAACCCCACGGGCTCGTTCAAGGATCGCGGCATGACCATGGCGATCTCCAAGGCCGTCGAGGCGGGCTCGCGCGCCGTCATCTGCGCCTCCACCGGCAATACCTCGGCCTCGGCCGCCGCCTACGCGGCCCGCGCGGGCATCCGAGCCTTCGTCATGGTGCCCAAGGGCGCCGTGGCCATCGGCAAGCTCTCGCAAGCGGCGATTCACGGCGCCACCGTGCTCGTGATGGAAGGCAATTTCGACCAGGCCCTCTCCATCGTCACGCAGATCGCGGACCGCCATCCCGTCACCCTCGTCAACAGCCTCAATCCGTTCCGCCTCGAAGGGCAGAAGACCGGCGCCTTCGAGGTCGTGGACCAGCTCGGGCGCGCGCCCGACTACCATCTGATTCCCGTGGGCAATGCGGGCAATATCTCCGCGTACTGGCGCGGGTACCGCGAGTACCACCGGGCGGGCATCGCCAAGGAGCTCCCGAAGATGGTGGGCTTCCAGGCGGCGGGCGCGGCCCCCATCGTCGAGGACCGTGTCATCGCCGAGCCCAAGACCCTCGCCACGGCCATTCGCATCGGCAATCCCGCCTCGTGGGGGCTGGCCAAGGAGGCGCTGTCCGACTCGAGCGGCTGGATCGACGCCGTGACCGATGAGGAGATCGTGCGCGGCTACCGGATGCTCGCCCGCGAGGAAGGCATCTTCATGGAGCCGGCCTCCTGCGCCACGGTGGCCGGGCTCGCCAAGATGGTCAAGGCGGGACGGTTCGAGCCCGGCTCCACGCTCGTGCTGACCCTCACCGGCCATGGCCTCAAGGATCCGGACACCGCGCTCGAGTCCGCCACGCGTCCGGTGACCGTGCCCGCCCGCCTCGACGCCGTCCTCGCGCAGCTCGGACTCTAGCCGGACGTGCCCGGCGTGGCGCGGCTGGTCAAGATCCTCCTCGGGATCGCGATCAGCGTCGCCCTCCTCGTCTACCTCTTCTGGAACGTGGACGTTCGCGCCGTGCTCTCCCGGCTCGCCGATACCCAGTGGCGGTGGCTCCTCCTCAGCATAGCCCTCAACCTTGCCGCGCTCTGGGCCCGCGCCCTCCGCTGGCGATATCTCTTTCCTCCCGGCTCCCATCCCGCGCGCCTCTTCAACGCCGTCATGATCGGCTACATGGGCAACAACGTGCTCCCGCTGCGCGCGGGCGAAGTGCTGCGGGTCTACGTGGCGGCACGCCATGGCCCCCGCGTGTGGACCACGGTGGCCACCCTGGTCGTCGAGCGCGCGCTCGACGGCCTGGCCATTGGGCTCATGCTCGTCATCAGTCTGACCCTCGTCCCTACGCCCCGTGAGGTCGCCTGGGCCGCCGAGGTTTTCGGCGCCCTCGTCCTCCTGCTCTCGCTCGCCCTCGTGGTCATCGCGGCGGCGCCCCTGTCCTGCCGCATTTTCATCCACTCGCTCGCCTATCGTTGGCCCGCCATCGAGCGGCGGCTGCTTCAGGCCTTCGATGTCATGGCGGACGGGCTGCAGAGCATGAGGCGGCTCCGCCAGCTCGTGCCGATCGTGGTCTGGTCCGTGGTGATCTGGCTCCTCATCGTGTTCTCGTTCTGGACGGCCTTCCGGGCGGCCAGCCTCGACCTGCCCCTCCTGGCCGCCACCACCGTCATCGCCTTCGTGGGGCTCGGCATCAGCCTGCCGTCGAGCCCGGGCTTCATCGGCATCATCCAGGCGGCCACCGTGCTCGCCCTGTCCTTCTTCGGCGTGCCGCGCGCGGAGGCGCTCAGCTTCTCGCTGCTCCTGCACGCGTCGCAGTTCGTGCCCGTGACCGTCTGGGGGCTTGCCCTGCTCGTGGTGGAGCACGTGAGCCTTTCGGCCGCATCGCAGAGGCCGGCCGTCTCCGCCAGCGATTAAGACTCGGAGGGGGGCTCCGCCCCCCTTCCGAGGCCTTCCCCCGGCGCAGTGCGAGCCGCAGGACGTCGCGGGGCTGGGGCCCCGCCGTCCGAGGCGAGCGATCTGAAATCTGCGCCGGCACAGCCGGCGCTCGAAGCGGAACACTCTCGCTCGCGAGGGCATGGCCACTACTTGAATTGACCTCTCGCCGGCGGGTTTCTGGGCATCCCCCGCGGGTCCCCTCCCCGTAAACGCACGGCCGGGGGATGGCGTCTATCCCGTGAAGGCGCAGTCGGGACTTTACCCAACACGAGCCAATAGGGGGAGACGAGGACCATGAATCGAGAAATCTCGGGCTGGACGACGGGAGTGGCGGTGGTGACCGGCATCTTCGCGGGCATCGCGCTGTGGGCGACGGTGGCGGGGGCCCAGGAGATCCGCGACGATCTCCGGGACATCCGTGACGACCGCCAGGACATCCGTCGCGACACGCGCGACATCCGGGAGGACAGAGGGGAGATCCGGCAGGACAGCCGGGAGATCCGGCAGGATGCCCGCGAGCTGCAGGGCGACCGGCAGAGCCTTCGCGAGGCCATCAAGTCCGGCGATCCCCAGGCGATCAAGAACGCCCGGCGCGAGCTGCGCCAGGACCGGCGGGAGATGCGGCGCGACGTCGCCGAGCGTCACCATGATGTCCGTGACCTTCGCCAGGACCGGCGGGAGCGGCACGGCGACGTGCGGGAGCTTCGCCACGATCGGCGGGAGATGCGCCGGGACGTCCATGCGCGGCGCGCGGGGTAGGACGGGCCCGAGGGCGGCGGAGAGGCCCCCGACCGGGTCTCCCGCCGCCCTGGTACTGGGTCAAGTTGCGAGCCAGACGAGGCCCGAGGGAGCCAGCAACGCGAGGCGTACGTGGCCGTTCGAGCTGAGGGCGAAGCCCGAGGCGAGGGCTGAGTGGATTGTACGTTGAGCGTTGCTGGCGACCGAGAACGTGGCTCTTCGAGCCGAACGGCCCTGCCGTGAGGCGAGGGCTGAGTTGATATGGCGAAGCAAATTGGCCCAGTACCCCCCTGTAAACGGACGGCGAGAAGGTGTCGTCTAACCCCCAGGAGTCGGACCGAAGGCGGCCGGGCCGGGGATGCCGAAGCCAGTCCGGGCCAGGGTTTGGGCTCCCCGACAACCATGTGCGAAGATCGACGCCAGTGGAGACTCTCGCGCCGTCCGATGAAGCGCTCTGCAAGAGAGTCGCGGAACGGGACGGGCGAGCTTTCGACGACCTCGTGGAGCGCTACCAGGAGCGGGCGTATCGCATCGCCTGGTCCGTGGTGCGCGACCGAGAAGACGCCAAGGATTGCTCCCAGGAAGCATTCATTCGCCTGTACGAGTCGGCGGAGACCTTCGCGGGGCAAGCGAAGTTCTCTACCTGGTTCTACCGCATCCTCGTCAACTGCTGTCTGGACCATCAGCGCCGGCGCCGGGGCTGGCGTCGGCTCGTGGGCTGGGGCGGCTCGAGCGAGGAGCGCGAGAGCGGCGATCCCATCGAGCGGCACGCGGCGCCTTTCGTGGATCCCGCCGAGGCCGTGGGGGCGGAGCGGCACATGAGCCAGATCTGGGAGGCGGTCGAGGAGCTCTCCCCGCAGCAGCGAACGGCCGTGCTCCTCCAGTGTCGGGAGGAGCTCTCCACCAAGGAGATCGCGGTGGTGCTCCACCTGTCGGAAGCGACGGTGCGGGTTCATCTGCACCGCGCATACTCGACGCTCAAGCGTCGCTTCGGAGAGCCGTCATGAACAGACCACCGGAAATGAACACGCCACCAGAGGACGAGTTCCGTGATCTCGTCCAGGAGCTCCGGCGCACCGCGCCCGAGCCGCCGCCCATTCACTGGGGCGCCTACCGCGCCGAGCTGCGGGACAAGCTCGAGCGGCGTCAGGCGCGTTCGCCCTGGGCATGGACGTGGAGCTGGAAGAGCCGCCCCCTCCAGATCGCCTTGGCGACAAGTCTCGTCGCCGTGCTGACCTGGGTCGGATTGCCGGGTCGACAGGTGACGGATCCGGTGCTCATGGAAAACGCCATCCTGGCCAGCCGTCTCGACCTCATTGCCCAGCTCGACGTGGTCCAGCGGCTGGACGTGCTCGAGGACTTCGACGTGATCAGCCGACTGGACCGGCTGACGACCAACGAGGGATAGGAACCAGCTGTGATCGCGAAGTGGCTCCGGCAAACAATCCTGGCCCTCCCGGCTCTCCTCGCCATGACCGGCGCCGCGTGGGCGGCAGGGCCCGCCGCGCCGCCCAAGGGGTCCCCGACCGCCCCGCCCATCGACGCCGAGATGCTGCGCGATCTCGATCTCCTCGACAACCCGGACTACTCGCGCGACCGAGAAGTGGCGAAGCGAATGCGGCTCCTGGAGCGACTCCGCGTGCTCGAGTCCTATCGGGCTCTGGAGAGCCAGACCCCCACTGCCCCCGCCACGCCGGCGGGCCAGACGCCCCCGGCCGGCTCCACTGCTCCATCGAGCTCCGCTCCCCCAACCGGCTCCACTCCCAAGGAGGTGAGGTAAATGCGCCGCCTCGTCGTGACAACCCTCTTCGCCGCCGCCGTGCTGTCGGCCGCCGTCCCATCGGCGGCGCAGACATCCGGTGAGCAGGCGCCCCGGACCTCGGAGAGCGAAGTCCGCGGTCTCGATCGACTGACGCCCGAGGAGCGGGCCCTGGCCGAGAAGAATCTGGAGAAGTGGCGGCACCTCTCGCCGGAGCAACGGCAGCGGGCGCTCGAGAACTACCAGCACTGGAAGAGCCTCACCCCGGGCGAGCGGCAGGCGGCCCGGCAGAACCTCCAGCGCCTGCGGAACATGCCGCCGGGCGAGCGCGCGCGCATCATGGAGGACTTCCAGCGGTGGAACAGCCTGCCCGCGGAGCGCAAGCGCGAGCTCGAGGCGGCGCACGAGCGCTTCCAGAAGCTGCCCCCGGAGCAACAGCAGCAGCTCCAGCGGCGCTTCCAGCGCTATCAGGCCATGAATCCCGAGCAGCGCGAGCGCTTCGAGAAGAACGTGGAGCGGTGGCGCCAGATGACGCCCGAGCAGCGCCAGCATCTGCGCGAGCAGGCCCGCCAGCGCCGGACTCACAACGGCCCTGGTCTCCGCCCGGGAGAGCCGCGGCCCGAGGGCGAGCAGCCCGAGGGTCACGGCCCCGGTCCTCGAGGCGCTCGACCACCGCGCTAGCCTCGGCTTTTCGCAAAACAACGCCACCCTCACCCTGCCCTCTCCCTCTCCGAGGGAGAGGGATTCATTTTGATCCCTCGCCCCCGAAGGGGGAGAGGACCGCAGTTCGAGTTGAAGGGCGAAACCCTGAGACGAGGGCTGAGTAGATAAGGGGGAAATTAGGATGCGGTAGGCGCGCTCGTAAAGAGTGCGCGCTAGCCTCGGTTCCTTTACAGTCTCCGCAGGGGTCGTGTACGATGACTGCCTCATGGGCCAGCTCATCGTGCAGAAGTATGGCGGCTCGTCCGTCGCCGACCCCGAGAAGATCAAGAGCGTCGCGCGTCGCGTAGCCGAAGGCGCCTCCCAGGGCCACCGGATGGTGGTCGTCGTCTCGGCCATGGGCAAGACCACCGACAGCCTCGTCGCTCTCGCGCAGGCCATCACGCCGACGCCGGATCCGCGCGAGATGGACATGGTGCTGGCCTCGGGCGAGCAGATCACCATCGGCCTGCTCGCCATGGCTCTCGGCAGTCTCGGCCACCCCGCCTGCTCCTTCACCGGCCCGCAGGTCGGGATGATCACCGACGGGGTCCACACCCAGGCGCGCATCCGGCGCATCACGGCCGAGCGGATCCAGACCGCCCTCGAAGCGGGCAAGGTCGTGGTGGTGGCGGGCTTTCAGGGCATGACGGAGTCGGGAGACATCACCACCCTCGGGCGCGGCGGCTCCGACCTCACGGGCGTGGCCCTGGCCGCCGCCCTCAAGGCGGATGTGTGCGAGATCTACACCGACGTGGACGGCGTCTACACCGCCGATCCGAACGTGGTCCCCGACGCCCGCAAGCTCGCGCGCGTCTCCTACGACGAGATGCTCGAGATGGCCGCGCTGGGGGCCAAGGTGCTCCAGGCGCGGTCGGTGGAGTTCGCCAAGAAGTTCAGCGTCCCCGTGCATGTCCGTTCCACGTTCAAGCCGGATCCGGGCACCATCGTGACGAGGGAGGATCGCAGCATGGAAGACGTGGTGGTCACCGGGGTCACGCATGACCGAGGCCAGGCCAAGCTCTCCATCCTGCGCGTGCCGGATCGGCCGGGCATCGCCAGCCAGGTGTTCGGCGGTCTCGCCCAGCAGAACATCGTGGTGGACATGATCGTGCAGAACATCGGGCGCGATGGCTCGACGGATATCTCCTTCACGCTGCCGCGGGCGGACCGCCAGCGCGCCGAGGCCGCCCTGGCCACGGTGGCCAAGGCAGTGGGGGCGAGCGGCGTGGCCGCGGATGACCGCGTGGCCAAGGTCTCCATCGTCGGCGTAGGCATGCGCAGCCACTCCGGGGTGGCCGCGCGCATGTTCGAGACCTTGTCCAAGGAGAACATCAATATCCAGATGATCTCGACCTCCGAGATCGCCGTCTCCTGCGTCATCGAGGACAAGTACGCCGAGCTCGCCGTGCGCGCCCTGCACGACGCCTTCGAGCTGGGCAAAGAGCGGGGAGCCTGAGGCTGTCCACGTGATGCCCATCATGCCCTCGCGAGCGAGAATGTTCCGCATCGAGCGCCGGCTTCGCCGGCGCAATCGGTTCGGGGGGAGGCTTCGGAAGGGGGGCGGAGCCCCCCTCCGAGTGACCTAGCCATGCCCGCCACCGCCAAGGCCGCCGTCTTCTTCGGTCCGGGCAAGCCCTTCGAGATCCGAGAAGTGCCCATTCCCGAGGTCGACGCCAACGCCGTGCTCATCCGCGTCACCACCGCCAATATCTGCGGGTCCGACCTGCATTTCTGGCGCGGGGACGCGCCCGTGAGACTCCCCGACGACGGCTGGATCTTCGGCCACGAGATGACGGGCCGGGTGGCCAAGCTCGGATCCAGGATCAAGACCGATTCGCTCGGCCGCCCGCTCAAGGAAGGCGACCGCGTCGCCTACACCTACTTCTACCCGTGCGGCCGATGCTACGCGTGTCTCAACAAGGAGCCCGCCGCCTGCCCGCACAAGCTCGAGCGGCCTCTCGGGCCCAGCGCCTTTCCGCATTTGCACGGCGCCTTCGCCGATCATTACTATCTCCGTCCGGGCGGCGCCCTCTTCGCGGTGCCCGCGGAGCTCGCCGATGAGGTGGTGGCGCCCGTCAACTGCGCCCTCGCCCAAGTCATGTACGGCCTCCACGTGGCCGGGGTGCGCTTCGGGGACAGCGTGGTCATTCAGGGGGCGGGCGGGCTTGGACTCCAGGCCGCCGCCGTCGCCAAGGACATGGGGGCGGCCACCGTCATCGTGGTGGACCAGATTCCCGGGCGGCTCGAGCTCGCCAAGGCCTTCGGCGCCGATCACACGCTGAACCTCAAGGAAGTGCCGGACCGCCGGGAGCGCGTGAAGCTCGTGCGGGAATGGACGGGCGGAGTCGGGGCCGATGTCGCGTGCGACTTCGTCGGCTTTCCCGTCGTCATCACCGAGGGCATCGAGATGCTCCGCTCGGGCGGCACCTATCTCGAGATCGGGACCATCAGCCGCGGCGCCAAGATCGAGCTGGAGCCCTCACTGCTCGTCTGGGGCTCGAAGAAGATCGTGGGCGTCATCCAGTACGACCCGTGGATCATCCCGCGCGCCCTCGACTTCCTCGTGCGCACAAAGGCGCGCTGGCCCTGGGATCGCATCATCTCCCACAAGTACCCGCTCGAGCAGATCAACGAGGCCTTCGCGGCCTCGGAGTGGCACAACAAGGAGACGACGAGCATCACCCGCGCGGCGCTCAACCCGTAGGCGAGGCGCCGGCGGGAGCGCGTCGGCTCGGGCCCGTCCGGGGTCGCGGACAAGGAGGACTCCCTACCATGCGACCGCTCCCCCTCACGGTATTGCTCGTGGGTCTGCTACTGCCCGTCTCGGCATGGGCACAGGAGCGAATGATGGACTGGCACTGGGACATGCATCCCGTCTGGTGGCCGTTCGCCGCGCTCGCGGCGAGCCTGCTTCTTCTGGTCTTGTTCGGCTGGGTTCTCCTGAACCTGGCCCCTCTCGTCCTCGGGGTCATCGCCGCCGTCCTGGGCATCCGCTGGCTGAAGACCGGCCGCGTCTCGCGCCATGATCCGGCCATCGCCGTCCTCCGGGAGCGCTACGCGCGAGGCGAGATCAGCAAGGAAGAATTCGAGGCCAAGCTGAGGGACTTGGAAAGCCGACCCTGACCGAGGGCGCACGACCACGGCGAGGCATCGCGCCCCTGAGGCCGCGCGACTCAGCGCGCCTGCGATGAGGACGGGCCAGGACGTGGCGGCGGAGGCTTCCGGGCAGCTGAGGCCACGCGGTGAAAATCGCTGCTGTTGGAGTCGGTCTTGCCGCCCACCTGGGTGCCGCAGACGCTGCACGTGTAGTCGTACTTGTTGCCGATCGGGAGGACGAGCAGGAGCTTCTTCCGGACGGGCGTCGCCCGTTTGCAGCGGGGACAGAAGAGGCTCGAGGCCTCCAGCTCACCAAAGCTATCTGCCATGCGGCCATTGTAGTCCAGGCGTCGAGCGGTCGCGGCCCCGGATGACGCCAAGGAGAACTCCATGAGGAAGGCGCTGGGGTGGATCGCTCTCGCGTGCGCGCTCCTGTCCGCCGGCGAGGCGGCCGCCATCACCGGGAACGACTATCAGAAGCTTTCCGGGTCGGAGCGGGCCATGTTCGTGGCGGGGGCCTTCGAAGGGTGGCTGGTCGCCGACACGGTCATGCGGGCACGCCCGTCGCCGCTATTCAGCACGACTTTTGGCCAGATCGTCCGGTGCGTATCCGGCCGGCTGTCCACGGCTCAGGTTCGGACCATCGTGGACCGGTACGTGAGCCGAAATCCCAGCGAGCGGAAACAAGACATGGGCCAGCTCGTCCTGCTTGCCCTGGAAGAGGCATGCCGGAAGTGACCCGAGGGGCCTCCGAAAACCACCGGGGCCGGCCGATGAAATCTCTAAGAGGCTGTCCGGAAGGAGGGCGGCCGCACATTGTGCACCCGCAAGCCCCGGCCGAGGTGTCGGGCGGACGAGACGAGGCAGGCCATGACCATCAAGCAAGCACAGAAACAGGTCAAGCAGGCGCTCAAGGATCACGAGCGAGCCACATCAGAGGGACGACGGCTCAAGGCGGCCTATGACCACATCCTGGCCAGCAGGTTCCTCGAGGGCGTGGACCACGGGGTGCGCCTCGAGCGCAAGCGCCGCAAATAACCGTGGGGGCGGGGCCGGTCGGGTCGAGCCGTCGGGCCTCCTCGTCCGGGTCGAGGTGGCGGGCTCAGGCGCTCGCGAACAAGAACAGGAATGCCGTGAACGCCACCAGACTTGCAGCACTACGAACGGCATGGAGGCGGCCCCAGCGCCTCAACAGGACGGCGCTCTCCGACGAATTGAGCTCCAGCGAGACGTCGAGCAGGCGTGTGGTCGTCGGCATGATCACGAGGAGCGTGAAGGGAACAACGGCGCCGAGCAGGAGCCCGCCGATAAGCCATCCGATCTGGCCCCCGAGGCCCCACCGCACCATCGCGGCGAGCGCGCCAATGAGTGCCAGGGTGGCTTGCATGATGGCTCCTCGCTCGTAGCTCGGGCGGAACTCGGTGACCGCCAGGGCTGATCCGCAACTCACGCGCGCCGGATGCTCGACGGCCGTGACGTAGAGGGCAGCCCCCGCGAAGAGGCCGGCCGCGAGGGTCGCGAGAATTTCCAGGAGCGGGGACATCGCGGATCACTCCTTGTCGGAGCGGACGGGCATCGGCGTATGACGGCATGATACCAGTCCGCTACGCTCGCCGCGCCTGCTGCCAGAGCGCGTCACAGGCCGCGTGCAGGCGGATCATTTGCCCTGTTCCGTATAGGTAGGACACCTTGCTGTATCTGATCTAGCGCGTCCCCTGTTCGGTCACCCAGAGTAAGCAGTTTCGGGGCCGTCGTCGGGCTCCACGATAATCCCGCCCAACAAACCGCTGTACTCAACCCTCGTAGGGCTGCACCGCGTGAGCAAGTGAGCCGACCGACTCTCTGGCTCACCCGCTTCCCTTCGGCTACGATAGCCCCGCGATGGAGCCCGCCAACTCTACCCCTCGTACCCCGTACCCGCTGGAGCGGCGCACCTTCATGGCGCTAGTCTCGGGCCGTCTTCTCGCCGCGCCGCTCGCCACCGAGGCGCAGTCGACCAAAGTCGCCCGGGTCGGCATATTGTCGACTGGCAACCCCCGTTCAGCCGCCATATTCCAGGCTTTTGAGCAAAGACTGCGCGAGCTGGGCTACATCGAAGGTCAGAACCTCGCC
Source organism: Candidatus Methylomirabilota bacterium (assembly GCA_036002485.1). Taxonomy (NCBI): domain Bacteria; phylum Methylomirabilota (SeqCode); species Candidatus Methylomirabilota bacterium. The sequence goes on from DASYTI010000141.1 coordinate 19,660, forward strand.
ATCGAGTTCCGGAATGCCGAGGGAAAGACCGAGAGGCTTTCCGGTCTTGCTGCGGAGCTGGTCGGTCTGAACGCGGATGTCATCGTAGTGGCCACCGATCCAGCGACTCGTGCCGTCAAGGAAGCAAGTGCCAAAATCCCAATCGTCATCGTGTCAGTTAACTATGACCCCGTCGAACTCGGTTACATCGCCAGTCTCGCTCGGCCGGGGACGAACATCACGGGGGTATTATTCCTTCACCGCGAGTTGACAGGTAAACGGTTCGAGCTCTTCAAAGAGATGTTGCCCACTGTCAAGCGCGTCGCCGTTCTCTCCGATCCTCTTGCGGCCGAGCAGCTCAGGGCGGTGGAAGCGGCCAACCGGTCGATGGGTCTCAAGCTCCAGTTGATCGAGCTCGTTCCGTGCCGCGGTGCGCTCTCACGCCGAAGCGCTCCTCGCCTTGACGACCCCAGTCATCTTCCGCGAGCGCTCGAAGATCGCGCAGCTCGCCCTGAAGAATCGGCTCCCGACGAGCTTCGCGCATCGTGAGCACGTCGACGCTGGCGGGCTCATGTCATATGGCCCGAACTTCGCAGACATGTGGCGGCTCGCCGCCGTCTACGTGGATAAAATCCTGAAGGGCGCCAAAGCCGCTGAGCTCCCGGTCGAGCAGCCCACCAAATTCGAGCTAATCATCAACCTCAAGACCGCCAAGGCCCTCGGCCTGACCATCCCGCCGTCGTTGCTGCGGAGGGCGGATGAGGTAATTCAGTAGTGCATCGGCGCGCATTCCTCAGCACAATGACGGGCAGCCTCCTCGCCGCGCCGCTCGTCGCCGAGGCACAGCAACAGGCGGGGAAGCTGTCGCGTATCGGTGTCCTGATGAACCTCTATCCCCCCGACGCGGACCCGCCTCAGGCCCTTCGCCAAGGGCTTCGTGACCTCGGCTACGTCGAAGGACAGAATCTCGTCATCGACTGGCGATACCAACTGGGCCGGGACAACCGCCTGCCCACTTTGGCCGCGGAGCTGGTCCGTCTCAAGCCGGACGTCATTGTCGCGGATGTCACGGTGGCCATCCGCGCCGCCATGCAGGCGACCTCGACCATCCCGATCGTGATGGCGATCAGCGCGGACGCCGTCGGAAGCGGCCTCGTCTCCAATCTCGGGCGCCCCGGAAGGAATGTCACCGGCGTCACGATCATGCTGGCGGAAATGAGCGCGAAGCGGCTACAGCTCCTCAAGGAAGCGGTGCCGAACGTGTCGCGTGTGGCCGTACTGTGGAATCCGGCTCTTCCATGGCATCCGACCATGCTGAAGGAAGTCGAGGCCGCCGCGCCGTCATTGCGACTTCAACCCATCGCCATCGCCGTGCGGAGCCGCGACGACTTTGGGAACGCCTTCGCGGAGATCGCGAGTGCTCGCGTCGACGGGTCGTTCGTGAGCGAAACGATGACTCCCACCGCCCGACGACAACTCGTCGACTTCGCGGCCAAGAACCGGCTGCCCACGGTGTTCATGAACCGAGACTATGTGGCGGCCGGCGGTCTAATGTCGTATGCACCGAATTTCTCCGACGGGTTTCGGCACGCCGCACAGTATGTCGACAAGATTCTCAAAGGAGCCAGGCCCGGAGATCTCCCCGTGGAGCAGCCGACGAAGTTTGATTTCGTGATCAACCTCAAGACCGCCAAGGCGCTGGGCCTGACAATCCCGCAGTCCCTCCTGCAGCGAGCGGACGAGGCGATCCAGTAAGTGACGGCAGTGTGGCTGAACTTGAGCCCACGAGTCATCCTTGCCGCCCTCGTGCTGGCCGCGTCCACAGCAGCCGCGCAGACTCCATCCCGCCCTGGTGTCCCGCCGTAGGACGCCTGGACGTGCCCCCTCACTCACCCCATCAAGGGGAACTTCACCACGTACTCAGGTGAGCGGTGCATCCATTACATGAAGGGTGAGCAGTTCTACGGCAAGACCAAGCCGGGCTGTGGACCGGCTGGACGACGCACCCACCCGCAATCCGCGCGCAACCGAGGAGCCCGAGCGTAGATCACTCAGCCATGAATCCGAGGAGATACAGGACGCTGTATCTGATCTAGCACTCTAGAAGCGGGGCGGCGCCAGTGGCAGGCTGAGGGCGATGACCTATCCGCGCCCTCAGCTCAGGCTCCTCTTTCTCCTCGCGGGCATCTTCCTCGTGGGGCTCGGCGTGCGCGAATGGCGCGCGGGGTTTCCGGAGCTGGCCGAGCGGCTGGAGCGCTTCGATCGTGAAGACGCGCCGCCGCCCATCCCTCCCCAGCCCCGTCCACGGGCCATGCCTCGCTGGGCAGCCGCGGCGAAACCCGAGACGCCGACGCCGCCACCGATGGCCGGGCCTCGAAGGTCGCGCGTGGCTGCCGTCGAGCCCGAGCCCGTGACGGATCCCCGGCCGCTCGACCTGAACCATGCGAGCGTGGAGGAGATCGCGCGGCTTCCGGGCGTGGGGCCGGGCCTGGCCCGCCGCATCATCGAGGAGCGCGAGCGGCGGGGCCGCTTCGACTCGCCCGACGGGCTCCGGAGCGTGCTGGGGCTCGGGCCGAGGAAGCTGGCCGCGCTCCGCGATCTCGTCACCGTCGGTGACTAGGATGGCCTGGCAGGACGCGCCGCTGGCGCTGCTCGCGGCTGCATTGGCCTCGGGGATCTGGGCGCGCGCCTGGATCGCACCTCCGACGGGATGGCTCTTGACGGTGGGCGCCGTCCTCCTCATCGCCGGGGCGGCGGCACTCTTGTGGCGCCGCGAGCGCGGGGCAAGCGTGGCGCTCGTCGGGCTCACCGCCGTTCTCGGCATGCTGCGCGGGGCGACGCTGCCGCTTCCGTCTGATCACATTGCGCGGGTGGCCCTGGCCCCGTCGGCCACCGTCGAGGGACGGCTCGCCGAGGAGCCCACGCGCTGGGCGCCAGATCGGACGCGGCTCGTGCTGGAGGTCGACGGCCTCGTCGACGGCGAGGACAGGCGGCCCGCGACCGGGCGCATCCAGTTCACGCTCTACGGCGAGCCGCCCACGGTGGGCGAGGGACAGCGCGTCGCCGCTGATCTCAAGCTGCACCGGCCGCTGGGATTCCGGAACCCCGGCGGCTTCGACTATCCGGCTCTCCTGCGACGCGAGGGCATTCTCCTCGTCGGCAGCGGCCGGGCCGCCGCCCTCGTGCCCCTGACGCCCGACGAGCCGCCGTGGCCCGTGCGCGTGAAGCGCTGGGCGGTGGCCACGATCGCCGCGCACTTGCCGGAGGCTTCGGCCGCGCTCCTCTCGGGCCTCATCCTTGGCGAGAAGACCGGCATGCCGCCCGAGGCCGACGAGGCGTTCCGCCGGGCCGGCGTCTATCACATCCTGGCCGTCTCCGGGTTCAACGTGGCGCTCCTCGCCTCTTTTGTCTTCTTCGTACTCGCGAGCCTCGGGGTCTCGCGCCGCCCCACGGCCGTGGCGGCCGCGCTCTCGCTCGTGGGCTTTGCCCTCGTGGTCGGCGGTCAGCCCTCGGTGCTGCGCGCCACCGTGATGGGACTCATGCTCTTGCTCGCGCTGCTCCTCGAGCGGGAGTCGCAGCTGCCGAACGCGCTGGCCCTGGCCGTGCTCCTCCTCCTGGCCTGGCGCCCCGGCGATCTCTGGGAGCCCGGCTTCCAGCTCTCCTTCGCGGCCACGGCCGGCATCATCTGGCTGGCCGCGCCGCTGGGCGCCTGGCTCGGCACTCTCGGCTGGACCGCCTGGCTCGCCTCCGCCGTGGCGGTCAGCCTGGGCGCTCAGCTCGCGGTCACCCCCGTCATGCTTGCCCACTTCAACCAGCTCTCGCTGGCCGGCGTGGCCGCCAATCTCGTCGTGGTGCCTCTGGCTGCCGCCGGCACTACGCTCGGCATGCTGGCGCTGCTGGTCGCGTGCGCCTCCGACCTCCTCGCGGATCTCCTCTTCCAGGCGCTCTGGCTCGTGCTCTGGGCCTTGCGCCTGGCCGTCAAGGCCGCCGCGCTCCTGCCGGCAGCGCTGGTCTACCTGCCCGCGCCTGGCTGGGCAGCCATGGCCGCCTGGTACGCGGCGTTTGCCCTCCTGCCCTCTCTCGGAGCGGGGCGCCGATACCGCATGGCCACCGTCGGACTCGTCAGCCTGGTCCTGGCCTTGTCTCTCTGGCAATGGGTGCGTCCCGGCGACGGTAGGCTTCGCGTCACCTTCCTCGACGTGGGCCAGGGTGATGCCATTCTCGTCGAAGCCGCCGAGGGGCCGAGGCTTCTCGTGGACGGCGGCCCGGGCGGAGCGCGACGTCTCGACGTAGGTGAGCGCGTGCTCCTCCCCTATCTCTGGAACCGCCCGGCGGCGCGCCTGGACGTCATGGCCTTGACGCATTCTGATCCCGACCACTCGGGCGGCCTCGGCGCCGTCCTCAAGCGGATGCGGGTCGGCGAGTTCTGGGAAAACGGGCGCTGGGCCCAGGGCAGCGAGGGAACCTTGCGGGCGCTCGAGCGCTCGGGCGCGTGCCGACGGACGCTGGCCGCGGGCCAACGCTTCTGGCTGGGCTCGGCTCTGGTCACCGTGCTCGGCCCCGACGGTACGGCGCCGCTCGACCAGCCGCCGCCCATCAGCGAGAACGAGGAGTCTCTGGTGCTGCGGCTCGACTGGCGGGGCTTCTCGCTTCTCCTGACGGGAGATCTCGGCGCGCCGGGCGAGGAGCGTCTCCTCGCCGCCCACGCTCCGCTCCGGGCGCTCGCCCTCAAGGTCGGCCACCACGGCAGTCGATTCTCGTCAAGCGAGGACTTTCTCGAAGCGGCGCGTCCGGCCATCGCGGTGATCTCAGCGGGCGCGCGCAACCCCTTCCGGCACCCGACGCCGGAGGCGCTGGGCCGCCTCGAGGCCGTGGGGGCGCGGATCTACCGGACCGACAGGGATGGAGCCATCCTCTTGGAAACCGACGGCGCCACTGTGTGGGTCACGCGCTGGGCGGCGGGGACGACGGAGCGCTTCGCCCTCGACCCCGAGGCAACGTTGGCCCAATGATTCATTGGCTTGGCGCTCGTACGGGGTCACGCCCAGGAAAATTGACACCAGGCGGGGCGGCCTTCTAGGCTCATCATGTGGTCTTCAGCTCGCCGATCTTCCTTTTCCTCTTCCTGCCCGTAGTCCTCGCGGGGTATTTCGTCACCCGAGGCCGGCTGCGCAATCTCTGGCTCCTCGGCATGAGCCTCGTCTTCTACGGCTGGGGTGAGCCCCGCTTCATCGTGATCATGCTGGCCTCGATCGCCGCCAACTTCGGGTTCGGGCTCTTGCTCGACCGCATCCGCGGGCGACCGGGCGCGCGGGCCCTGCTCGCGGTGGCCGTGGCGCTGAACCTGGGCCTGCTCGTCCTCTACAAGTACGCCGCCTTCCTCGCGGGCAATGCGAGCGCCGTCCTGACCCTCATCGGGGCCAGCCCCGTACAGATGCCGGCCTTCGCGCTGCCCCTCGGGATTTCCTTCTACACGTTTCACGCGCTGTCGTACCTCGTCGACGTCTCGCGCCGCGCCGCCGACGGGCAGCGCGACCCGGCGGCCATGGGGCTCTACATCGTGTTCTTTCCCCAGCTCATCGCCGGCCCCATCATCCGCTACCACTACATCGCCGACCAGCTCGTCCATCGCGTGGTGACGCGGGAAGGCTTCGCCCTCGGCGTCGAGCGGTTCGTCATCGGTCTCGGCAAGAAGATGCTCGTGGCCAATACGGTGGCCGTGCCCGCCGACGCGATCTTCGCCCTGCCCACATTGGAGCTGACGCCGGGGCTGGCGTGGCTCGGGGTCGTCTGCTACACGCTCCAGATCTACTTCGATTTCTCGGGCTACTCGGACATGGCCATCGGGCTGGCCCGGCTCTTCGGCTTCCGCTTCCCGGAGAACTTCAACTACCCGTACATCGCCCGCTCGATGACGGAGTTCTGGCGGCGGTGGCACATCTCGCTCTCGACGTGGTTTCGCGACTATCTCTACGTTCCCCTCGGAGGCAATCGCCACGGTTCCGCCCGAACCTACCTCAACCTCTGGCTCGTCTTCTTCCTCTGCGGTCTCTGGCATGGCGCGGCGTGGACGTTCGTGGCGTGGGGGCTCTATCACGGCAGCTTCCTCGTCCTCGAGCGGCTCGGCCTCGGGCGCTGGCTCGAGCGCCTCTGGACTCCGGCGCGTCACGCCTACACCATCCTCGCGGTCATGGTGGGCTGGGTGTTCTTCAGGGCCGAGACCTTGGGCCAAGCGGAAAGCTTCCTGGCGGCCATGGCCGGCTTCGCGTCGGGCTCCGGGCTGGAGCAACACGTGGGGCTCCACGTGAACGCCATCGTGGCCCTGGCTCTGGCCGCCGGCGTGCTCGGCTCGGCGCCGCTCCTGCCGCGTCTCGCCCGGTGGCGCCGCGGCATCGCGACGATCGAGGGCCGCGCGCTCGTCGAGGCCGGGCGACTGGCCGGTCTCGTCTTTCTCCTCGTCGCCTCGGCCATGCTGATGGCCGCGGGCACCTACAACCCCTTCATCTACTTCCGGTTCTGAGCGGTGCCGACGCCCACCATCGATCGTCTGCGCGTGCGGTCGGACACGGTCCTCGTCATCGTGTTCCTGATCGCGATCTGTCTGCCCGCCGCCGACGTGCTCCTCGACCTCGACCCCACCCGGCTCAGCGAGAAGCGCCGCCTCGCGCCCCCGCCGCCCGTGCGTCTGAGCCAGCCCCTCGAGGTCTCCTATACGGCCGCCTTCGAATCCTGGTGGAATGACAGCTTCGGCTTCCGCCGGTCACTGGTGGTGGGCTATAGCCGCGCCCTCCTCGCCTTCGGCGTCTCGCCCACGCCCAGCGTCATCCTGGGCAGGTCTGGCTGGCTCTTCTTCGCCGGCGATGAGGCGCTCGCCTCGTATCGGGCGGTCCAGCCCTTCACGGAAGCTGAGCTGGCCGCGTGGCAGCACCGCATCGAAACGCGTCGCGACTGGCTCGCCGAGCGCGGCATCCACTACCTCGTGGTCATCGCGCCCAACAAGGAGACGATCTACCCGGAGTTCATGCCCGGGCACCTCAACCGCGTGCGGCCGGTCACGCGTCTGGATCAGCTCGTGACCTACCTGCGTTCGCATTCGAGCGTGGCCATCGTCGATCCGAGGGACGCCCTGCGGGCGGCCAAGGCCGAGGGCATCGTCTACCTCAGGACCGATACGCACTGGAATGATGTCGGAGCCTGGCTCCTGCATCGGGAGATCCTGATGGGCCTCCGCCAGTGGTACCCACAGCTCGAGCTGACCCCCGCGGGCGCCTTCGTCCCCAACATTCGCACGCGGTGGAGCGGCGACCTCGCAACCATGCTCGGCCTCGACGGCCGGCTGTCAGAGGATAAGCTCGAGCTCGCGCCGCGGAATGGCCGCGCCGCGCGGGTAGCCGACCCCGGTCCGCGGCCGGAGGATCCGCAGCGGAAGCTTTCCGCCGCGGAGCGAGGAACCGCCTCGCTGCCGCGGGCCGTCATGTTCCACGATTCCTTCGGATTGAGCTTGCAGCCATTCGTGGCCGAGAGCTTCTCGCGCATCGTCTTCTCGTCGGGGCCGACGAACTGGCGCCGCAATTTCGACGCGGCCCTGGTCGAGCGGGAGCGCCCGGCCGTGGTCATCCAGGAGATCGCCGAGCGCTTCGCGGTGGGACCCACCGGACTGCGGGCGGTCGCCCCCGCCTCTCCCTGAACGCACCACGGCCCCCGAGAGCTTCGGGGGCCGTGATGGGACGCGCGGAAGCGAGAGGGAGGTCTAGCTCTCGAAGCTGCGCTCGTACTGGGTACGCAGCCGCTCCAGCTCCTCGGGATCGAGACGCATGCCGAGGGAAAGCCCCATCTCTCCCAGGATGGTCTTGATCTCGTTCAGCGACTTCTTGCCGAAGTTCTTGGTCTTCAGGAGCTCCGACTCCGTCTTCTGCACCAGGTCGGCGATGGTCCGGATATTGGCGGTCTTGAGGCAGTTCGAGGCGCGGACGGACAGCTCGAGCTCGTCCACGTTGCGGAAGAGATGCTCGTTGAGCTCGACCCGCGCGGCCGTGTCCACCCCCGGCTCGCCCCCCGGCTGCTCCTCGGGCGGCGGCGCCTGCGGGAACTCCGTCAGCAGGTCGAAGGAATCCTCGAGGATGCGGGAGGCCTCGCCCACCGCCACCTCGGGGGTGACGCTGCCATTGGTCCACACCTCGATCACCAGCCGCTCGAGGCCCGGCTCCTGCTTCGACGGCTCGACGTGGAAGTTGACGCGCTTGACGGGCGAGAAGTCCGAGTCGATGAGCATGGCATTGATGGGCAGGGCTTCCGGCTCGCGCTTCTCGGCCGCCTGATAGCCGCGGCCGCGCTCGACGCACACTTCCATCTCGAGGGAGCCGTCCTTGTCGAGGGTGGACAGCACCACGTCGGGGGTGAGGATCTCGACGTCCGCGTCGGGCTCGAAGTCGCGCGCCGTCACCGTGCGCGGCCCCGGCACCTTGAGGCGCAGGAGCTTCGGCCGGTTGATGGCGACGGCGAAGACGAGCTTGCGGAGGTTCAAGATGATGTCGAGGGTGTCCTCGGTGACGCCCTGCGTGTGGGAGAACTCGTGGAGCACACCCTCGATCTTGACCCAGGTGGGCGCGGCTCCGGGGATGGAGGACAGCAGGACCCGGCGATAGGCATTGCCCACGGTGAGAGCAAAGCCGGGCTCGAACGGCTCGATGGCGATCTTGCCGTGGGCGCGCTCGGTAGCCAGCCACTCGTGGCGGACGGGAAGTACCAGCTGCGGCATCGGATTCCTCCTGAGGGTAATCGTGGCCACCTTCGGCCGAGGGGGGTCATTATAGCAGACTCCGAACGATCGCCAAGCGGACTCGGCAAATTTGAACCATGGTACTGGGTCAAGTTGCGAGCCAGATCCACCCGGCCCTCGCCTCGCGGCTGCGCCCCTCGGCTCGAACTACCACGCCCGAGGGAGCCAGCGGCGCGAGGCGTACCTGTATGTACGTTGAGCGTCGCTGGCGACTGAGAACGTGGCCTTTCGAGCTGAGCAGCGAAGCTGGAGGCGAGGGCTGAATAGAATCTGGCGAAGCAAATTGTCCCAGTACCCAATGTTTGACTGAAGTTCGGGGCCCGGGCAAGATAAGACAAAATCATGATGGAGCGGCCCCGATTCCTCAAGGGCTGGACCGACGCCGAGCCAGGCCCCGCCCGTCCCCTTCGGGGGCTCGTGATCCTGGTCACCCTCCTCGCCCTTCTCTTCGTGGGACTTCAGGGTTGGTGGCTCCTGACGCCCGCCCCCGCCCTCGTCTCGAGTCCGCGCGTCGTGGACATTCCTCTTCATCTGGGTCTGCTCGACATCGCGAAGCGGCTCGACGAGGCCGGGGTGATCCGCAGTCCCATGGGCTTCACGCTCCTGGCCGTCGTCCGCGGCAGCGCGCGCTCGCTCAAGGCAGGCGAGTACGAGATGCCCGCGGGCGCCACCACCATCGACGTGATCAATCTCCTCGAAGGCGGGCGCGTCCTCCAGCATTCGGTGGTGCTGCGCGAGGGCAATACCTTGGCCGAGATCGCGAAGGAGATCGAGGCGCAGGGACTGGCGCGGGCGGACGAGGTGGTGCGGGTGGGTCATGACCCCCTCTTCCTTCGCGCCCTCGACATCCCCGCCTCCTCGGCGGAGGGCTACCTCTTCCCCGACACCTATCAGCTCGTCAAGGGCATGGCGGCCGAGGAGATCCTCGTCCGGATGATCGCGCGCATGCGGGAGCAGCTCACACCCGACGTCGTGGCCGCCGCCGAAGCGCGCGGGCTGACGATCCACGGGCTCCTCACGCTGGCCTCCATCATCGAGCGCGAGGGCATCGTGCCGAACGAGCTGCCCCTCATCTCCGCGGTGTTCTGGAACCGGCTCCGGATCGACATGCCCCTCCAGGCCGATCCCACGGTGCAGTATGCCGTGGGCAAGAACCGCCAGGCGCTCACGCGCGCCGACCTCCAGGTCGACCATCCCTACAATACGTATCGCCGCATCGGCCTCCCACCCGGCCCCATCGGCAATCCGGGGCTGCCCGCCATCGTAGCGGCGGCCTATCCGGCCACCGTCAAGTACCTCTACTTCGTCGCCACGGACAACCAGCGCCACCATTTCTCCCAAACCCTGGCCGCCCACAACGAGGCCGTCGCCCGGTACCGCCTCGGCCGGCCACGCTAGCGCGCGCCCCCGTTCTTGTCAGCCCCCGAGCTCGATGCTATAAACAGGCCGACCATGGCGCCCGAAGACGACTCGAGAACGCTGGGAGTTCTGCCCGCGCCATCTCCGTTGCCCGATTTTCGTGTGCGAGATGGGCGGGGTTCCCAGGGGCATCCGCGCCCGGGCCGGTTTCCGCTGCTCTATCAGCTGCTCCGCGCGAGCTGTGCGCCCGCCCTCCGGCGACTTTTTGGTCTCGCCGTGTCAGGCCTCGAGCGGCTTCCCGAGAAGGAACCATTCATCCTCGCGGCCAACCATCACAACTACCTCGACGGGATCGTCCTCGGAGTCGCCGTGCCGCGACCCATAAGCTTCCTGGTCATGCCGCGCGTATACCATGCGAGCCCCCTCCACCCGCCCTTCCATCGGCGCATCGGGTCGATTCCCGTCAATCTCGAGCGGCCTGATCCCGGCGCGATCAAGAGCGCGCTTCGCGTGCTCGAGGACGGCGGCGTCGTCGGCATCTTCCCCGAGGGGCCCTTTTCTCGCGAGGGCCGTCTCATGCCCGGGCAATCCGGCGTGGCCATGATCGCCCTGCGCGCCGGGGTCCCCGTGGTGCCGGCGGCCGTCACGGGCACCTACGAGGCGCTCTGCGGTCGACGTTTCTACGTGCCTCGCTTGACGAGGCTGGCCGTGCGCTTCGGCGAGCCGCTGCGCTTTCCCGGGGCGGGCCGCGGTCCGCTGCGGCACCGGCGCGGTACCCATGCCGATCGCGAGGACATCACTCGCCGGGTCATGAGCCACATCGCGGCCCTGCTCGACGCGGGCCTGCCCGCGCCGGCCCATCGCGGCGAGGCCGACGCTTCGTGACCGCGTCCGGAGGCGGCCCGGGCGCAGGCAAGGCCCGGGGCGGCCGCTTCTCGGAGGGGGCGGACCCGGCGGCCGAGGCCTTTACCTCGTCCCTGTCCTTCGATCGCCGGCTCTGGCCTCAAGACATCCGCGGCAGCGTGGCCTGGGCACGGGCCCTCGAGCGCGCCGGCCTCATCCAGGCGAGCGAGCTCGCCCAGATCGAGCAGGGCCTCGAGGCCGTGCGACAGGAGCTCGAGAGCGGGCGCTTCCCCTTCCGCCGCGAGCTCGAAGACATCCACATGAATGTCGAGCGGCGGCTCGTGGAGCTGGCGGGGGCCGTGGGCGGCAAGCTCCATACGGGACGCTCGCGCAATGACCAGATCGCGCTCGACGAGCGCCTCTATCTCCGCGACGTGCTGGGCCACGTGGACGGAGGGCTCGAGCGCGTGCAGGCGGCGCTGCTCGCCCAGGCCGAGCGTCACCGCGCCACGGCCATGCCCGGCTATACCCATCTCCAGCGCGCCCAGCCTGTGCTGCTCGCCCATCATCTCCTGGCCTATGTCTTCATGCTGCAGCGGGACCGCGAGCGCTTTGCCGACTGCGCGAAGCGGGTCAATGTCCTGCCCCTGGGCTCGGCCGCCCTGGCCGGCGCCGCCTTCCCCATAGACCGCGAGGCCCTGGCGCGCGATCTGGGCTTCGCCGCCCCCACGGCCAATAGCATGGACGCGGTGGCCGACCGGGACCACGTGATCGAGTTCCTGGCCGCGGCCGCCGTCTTCGGCATGCACACTTCCCGGCTCGCCACCGATCTCACGCTGTGGGCGACCGCGGAGTTCGGCTTCGTCGAGTTCTCCGACGCCTTCGCCACGGGCTCGTCGATCATGCCGCAGAAGAAGAATCCGGACGTGGCCGAGATCGTGCGGGGCAAGACAGGGCGGCTGTACGGCAACCTCGTGGCCGTGCTCACGAGCATGAAGGGGCTCCCCCTGACTTACAACTCCGACATGCAGGAGGACAAGGAGCCGCTCTTCGACACCGTCGACACCCTGGAAGCGGTGCTCGGCGTGCTCCCGCCCATGCTGGAAGGGCTCACCTTCCGTGTCGACCGGCTGCAAGCGGCGGCGGGAGCGTTCTACTCGACGGCGACCGATCTTGCCGACTACCTCGTCCGCAAAGGGCTGCCCTTCCGGGAGGCCCACGAGATCGTCGGCCGGACGGTGCGCTACGGTCTCGAGCAGAAGAAGGAGCTGGGCGAGCTCACCCTCGAGGAGCTCGAGCGCTTCTCGCCGCTCATCGGCGCGGACGTCCATGCCGCCCTCACCGTCGAGGCCTCGCTGCGCGCGCGCGCGGTGTCGGGAGGCACCGCCCCCGAGGCGGTGGCGAAGGCCCTCGCCCAGGCGCGCGCCCTCCTCCGCGGGGGCGGGCGCCGGTGAGGCAGCTGCCCCGGGCGGCCCTGGCCGCGGCCGGGCTTGTCCTCTTCGTCCTTGCCACGGGCGCCTGCGGCAAAAAGGGCCCACCCGTCGCGCCCGAACGGCGAGTGCCCGCGGCGCCGTCGGCGGTGCGCGCCGCCGTCGAGGAGCGCAGCATCGTTGTGTCCTGGCAAAATCCCCGCACGCGCTTCGACAATTCGCGTCTGCGCGACCTCACGCTCCTGCACGTGTTCCGGAGAGAGGAGGCGCCCGGAGCGACCGCCAAGCCCGCCATGCTCTCCGGCGACGAGGTGGTGGGCTATGCGGAGGTCGCGCGCATTCGCCTCGACGCCGCGCCACCCGAGGGGGTGCAGATACAAGGAGACAGCATCAGCTTCCGCGACGCCAAGGGGCTGATCCTGGGGCGACGCTATGTCTACGTCGTCACCGCCGAGGACAGCATCGGCCGCTCGAGCCCGCCTTCAGCGCGGGTCGACGTCACCTTCCTGGCCGCGCCTGTCGCGCCGACCGGCCTGACCATCGTGCCCGGAGACAAGCAGGTTCGGCTCCAGTGGCAGGCGCCGACCTCCCTCATTGACGGCGGGGCGCTCTCGGGCGACACGCGCTACGTGGTACTCCGCGCCGCCGGCGACGGCGCCCTCGCGCCGGTTACCGCCGAGCCCGTGAGCGGCACCTCCTATACGGATACCGGGCTCGAGAACGATGCGACATACCGTTACGCGGTTCAGGCCGTACGCGTCGACCCGGCGGGCATGGCCCGCGGCCCCGCCTCGACGGCGGTGCCCGCCACGCCCGTGGACACCACCCCGCCCTCTGCGCCCACCAATCTCATCGTCATCCCCGGCGAGGGCGCGATGCGCCTGGCCTGGAACCCGAGCCCGGAGGAGGATGTCGCGTTGTACGCGGTCTACCGGGCCGTGGGCGACGGGGACTTCCTCAGGATAGGCACGACGCAGACCCCGACCACGGTGTTCATCGATCGGGATATCAGCCGCGGCACCCGCTATCGCTACGCGGTGACGGCGATCGACAGGGCAAGAAAGGCCAACGAGAGCCCGCGCTCCAACGTCGTCACGGTGACCGCGGAGTAGTTCTGCCAGAGAGATTTTTGTCGACCGGTGGGGGGGCCCGGGGGAGGAGCGGCGGTCGCTCCCCCCCGGAACCGGTTAAATCTCGTTCTGCCAGACTTGCTCGGGCGACTGACGGCGCCGGAGCAGACGCAGCGTGCTGTCGAGCTCGAGCATGACCTCGGGCGCCTGCGGGTAGGAATTGTAGTTGATGGTCGCCATGGCGGCACAGTAGGCGCCGGCTCCGCCCACCACGACCAGATCGCCGATCTCCGGGCGCGGCACCCAGCGAGGCATGAGCGCCTCGGGGTCGCCGGGTGCGGGGGTGAGGATGTCGCCGGACTCGCAGCAGGGTCCCACGAAGACCACCGCCGCCTGCTCCCGTCCCGCGGCCAGCACGTCGATCGGGTGCTGCGCCCCGTAGAGCGAGGGCCGCGTGATCTCGGGCATGCCCGCGTCGAGCTTGGCAAAGAGGTAGCCGTCGGCGCCGGTGTCCACGACGTCGACGCAGGAGGCGACGATGGCGCCGGCATTGGCCACGAGAAGGGTGCCGGGCTCGATCTCGAGGTGGAGGCCGCGGCCATCGCGCTCGTGAAACGCCTCGACCTCACGCCGAACGTGCGCGCCGACATCGGCCAGATCCACCGAGGGCTCCTCCGGCATGCGCCCCACCTTGAAGCCGCCCCCCAGATTGACGCGGCTGACCTCGGACAGCTGGGCGACGAGGTCGAGCGTCATGCGGGCGCAGCGCTTCCAGATTTCGGGGTCGGTGCCCGAGCCGATGTGCGAGTGGAGCCGGTTGATCCGCAGCCCGTGCCGCTCCGCCACCGCCTTGACCTGACCCAGGTCCTCGTGCCAGATCCCGAAGCTCGAGGCGGGACCGCCGGTATTCGTGCGCTTGGTCGAGCCGCTGCCCAGGCCCGGGTTCATGCGAACCGAGATCTCACGACCCGGGGCGAGGCGCCCGAACTCGTCGAGCTGGTGCAGCGAGCAGGCGTTGAAGAGCACGCCGCGTGCGATATGCGCCTCGAGGAAGCGGGAAGGCATCTGGGAGGTGAGCAGGACGCGGCCAGGGGAAAAGCCGGCCCGGAGGGCCCGCTCCACCTCGAAATCGCTCGAGGCATCGACGTGCAGGCCGAGGTCACGGAAGAGCTGGAGGACGCCGCGGCTCGGATTGGCCTTCATGGCATAGCGCAGGGTGAAGCCGAAGGGCGCCGGGAAGGCCAGGGCCTGACGCGCGGCGTCCTCGAGGGCGGCGCGGTCGTAGACGTAGCAGGGCGTGCCGAAGCGCCGACGCACTTCGGCCGCGACCTCCGCGGTGAGACGCGAAGGTTGCCCCGGCGCTTCACGAGAGTTCATGGCCCGTCAGTCTACCCCATCGGTTGACATGCTTGAAGTGCTTCCGGATGTGGTGTTAGAGTCAAGAAACTCTTCGTCCCAGATCGCACCGACTAACGGAGGGCCTCGCAATGCGCACCACATTCCAGGGCTCGATCGTCGCCATGGTCACCCCGTTCAAAAACGGCCGGGTGGATGAGGCCAAGCTGCGAGAGCTGGTGGAGTTCCACGTCACGAGCGGGACGGACGGCATCGTCCCCTGTGGCACCACCGGCGAGTCGCCGACCCTGAGCCACGATGAGCACAAGCGCGTGGTGGAGATCGTCGTGGAGACGGCGCGCGGCCGGCTTCCCGTCATCGCGGGCACGGGCTCGAACGCCACCGCGGAGGCCATCGACCTCACGAAGCACGCGGCCAAGGCGGGGGCCTCGGGCGCGCTCGTGGTCAACCCGTACTACAACAAGCCGACGCAGGAGGGACTGTACCAGCACTTTCGCGCCGTGGCCGAGTGCTCGGAGCTGCCCATCATCCTGTACAACATCGCCGGGCGAACGGCCATCAATGTCGAGACCGACACCCTCGCCCGCCTGGCCCGGGACTGCAAGAACCTCGTGGGCGTCAAGGAGGCCTCCGGCTCCCTCGACCAGATGACCCAGGTCATCCTGGCCTGCGGCCCGGACTTCAGCGTGCTCTCGGGTGACGACAACCTGACCCTGCCCCTCATGTCCGTGGGAGGCCGAGGCGTGATCTCCGTCATCGCCAATATCGTCCCCCGCGAGACCGTCGAGATGACCCACGCGGCCCTGGCCGGCGACTGGAAGCACGCGCGCGAGATGCACCTCAAGCTGTTCCCGCTCTCGCGCGCCGTGTTCATCGAGACCAATCCCATCCCGGTCAAGGAAGCCATGGCCATGATGGGCATGCTCGAGCCCGAGTTCCGCCTGCCCATGTGCCGCATGGGGACGGCCAATCGCGAGCGGCTCCGGACCGTCCTCGTCCAGCACGGCCTCCTCAAGGGCTGACCGGCTCCGATGGTCGACGTCGTCATTGCCGGCGCCGCCGGCAGGATGGGGTGTCGTCTCGTCGCCCTGATACAGGCGGAGAAGGATCTCCGCCTGGCCGCGGCCCTCGAGGCGCCGGGCCACCCGTCCCTGCTCAGGGACGCGGGCGAGGTGGCCGGGGTGGGCAAGCTCGGGATCCCCATCACTGCCGACCCCGAAGGAGCCCTCGGCCGCGATCGAGTGCTCATCGAGTTCTCCATCCCCGACGCGAGCCTGGGGCATCTTCGGATGGCCGCGCGTCAACGCGCACGGGCCGTCATCGGGACGACCGGTTTCGCGGCGGCCCAGCGCGCCGAGATCGAGCGCCTCGCCAAGGAGATCCCCGTCTTCCTCTCGCCCAACATGAGCGTCGGGGTCAACGTGATGTTCCGCGTGCTCGCCGACATGGCGCGATTTCTCGGGGAGGAGTACGACGTCGAGATCTCCGAGATGCATCACCGCTTCAAGAAGGACGCGCCCAGCGGCACCGCCGCGCGGATGGCCGAGATCGTCGCGCAGGCCCTCGGTCGAGACCTGTCGAAGACCGGGGTCTACGGCCGCCACGGGCTGCCGGGTGAGCGACCGCACGCCGAGATCGGGATCCACTCGATCCGCGGCGGCGACGTGGTGGGCGAGCACACCGTCACCTTCGCCGCCCTGGGCGAGCGGCTCGAGCTGACCCATCGCTCGCAGAGCCGCGACAACTTCGCCCACGGGGCGTTGCGCGCGGCCCGCTTCATCGCCCAGGCCGCCCCCGGGCTCTATTCCATGCAGGACGTCCTCAAGCTAGGATGACGACCGACGGTCGCTCATTAGAGCGGAAAGCTCACCCATGAAGATCGTCCGCTTCAAGGCGGCGGGCAAGACGCGCTATGGTGCGCTCGAGGGGCGGCAGATCCTCGAGTACTCGGGCACGCCCTACGGCACCTTCAAGAAGGCCCGCAAGCGCTGGCCCGTCAAGCAGGCCGTCCTCCTCACGCCGGCGGTGCCCTCCAAGATCGTCTGCGTCGGTCTCAACTACCGCGATCACGCCGAGGAGATGGCCCTGCCCATTCCCGAGGAGCCGGCGCTCTTCTTCAAGCCGCTAACCGCGCTCTGCGGGCCGGACGATCCCATCGTCTATCCCGTCCAGTCGAGCCGCGTGGACTACGAGGGGGAGCTGGCCATCGTCATCCGCAAGCGCTGCCGCCACGCCCCCGTGGAGCGGGCGCGCGAATACGTGCTCGGCTACACCTGCCTGAACGATGTCACGGCCCGCGATATCCAGAAGCGTGACGGGCACCCGTCGCGGGCCAAGGCCTTCGACACCTTCTGCCCCGCCGGTCCCTGCATCGTCACCGGCATCGACCCCAATGCCGTCGAGATCGAGACCTGGGTGAATGGCGAGCGGCGACAGGTGGGAAGCACCAAGACCTTGATCTTCCCCGTGGAGGATCTGGTGGCGCGCATCTCGGCGGTGATGACGCTGTTGCCGGGCGACCTCATCTCCACGGGCACCCCGGCCGGCGTGGGACCCCTCGTGCCCGGCGATCGCGTCGAGGTGCGCATCGAGGGAATCGGCAGCCTCGAGAACCCCGTGATCAAGCTCTAGGAGATCGCCCCCGTGGCCCAGACGACACCCAAACCCCTCGAGATGGCCGAGCGCCTCCGCAAGCTGCCGCCGTATCTCTTCGCGGAGATCGACAGGAAGAAGCGCGAGGCGCGCGCGCGAGGCGCGGATCTCATCGACATGGGCATCGGCGATCCTGATTTGCCGACGCCGCCCCACATCATCGAGGCGCTCAAGCGCGGCGCCGAGAACCCGGCCAGCCACCGCTATCCGGACTACGAGGGTCTCCTGGCCTTTCGCGCGGCCGTCTGCGACTGGTACACGCGGCGCTTCGGCGTGTCGCTCAATCCGGAGACCGAGGCGCTGACCCTCATCGGCTCGAAGGAGGGCACCGCGCACATGCCGCTGGCCTGGGTCAATCCCGGCGACGCCGTGCTCGTGCCCGACCCCGGCTATCCGGTCTACGCGGCGGGGACGTGGTTCGCGGACGGCGAGGTCCACTTCATGCCGCTCCGGCGTCAGAACGGCTTCCTGCCCGATCTGGACGCCATTCCGGCGGACGTGGCACGGCGGGCCAAGCTCATGTACCTCAACTACCCGAACAACCCGACGGCGGCGGTGGCCAGCGGGGAATTCTTCGCCAAGGTCGTCCCCTTCGCCCGCGAGCACGGCATCATCGTCTGTCACGACGCCATGTACTCCGAGCTCCGGTTCGACGGCTACCGGCCGCCCTCCTTCCTGGAGACGCCGGGGGCCATGGAGGTCGGGGTCGAGTTCCACTCCCTGTCGAAGACCTATTCCATGACGGGCTGGCGCATCGGCTTCTGCGTCGGCAATGCAAAGTACCTGGCCGGCCTTGGCAAGATCAAGACCAATGTCGACTCGGGAGTGTTCCAGGCCGTGCAGGAGGCCGGCATCGCCGCCCTGAACGGACCCCAGGACATTCCCGAGCAATACCGCAAGGTCTACCAGGAGCGGCGTGACGTGGTGGTGGCGGGATTGAAAGCCCTGGGCTGGGAGGTGGACGTGCCCAAGGCGGCCTTCTTCGTGTGGGCGCCCGTGCCGAAAGGCCTCGACTCGCGCACCTTCGCCTCGAGGCTGCTGGAGGAAGTGGGTTGCGTGGTGACGCCGGGTGTGGGCTTCGGCCCGTCGGGCGAGGGCTTCTATCGGGTGGCCTTGACTATCGACGCCAAGCGTCTCGCCGAGGCCATGGAGCGGCTCAAAGGGCTCAAGCTCTGAGCTCTGATAAAATCTTCCTCGAGGACGTGCGCTTCTACGGTCACCACGGTGTGACCAAGGCGCAGCAGACGGTGGGGGCGTGGTTCTCGGTCGACGTAGAGCTAAGCGTGGACCTGGCCGCGGCGGCCACGTCCGACGATCTCCGGACCACGGTGGACTACGGACTGGTGGCGGCGCGGATCGTGGAGGAATCCACGAAGGAGCGCGTCAACCTCCTGGAGCGGCTGGCGGGAAGGCTGGCCGGCATGCTCCTCGGGGAGTTTCCCTGCGCCGAGGTGCGCGTCCGCGTGCGGAAGCTTACTCCGCCCATGGAAGGGCTGCAGGGCATCCCCGGGGTCGAGCTTGTCCGCCGGCGAGTGCCGAGTGGATGACGCGGGGGCGAGGGCGCCAATGGCGAAGGTCTTTCTCTCGGTGGGCTCCAATATGGGCGATCGCGTCGCGCTCCTGCGCGAGGCGGTGGTTCAGCTCCGGAGCCTGCCCGAGGTCGAGTTCCTCGACGCCTCGCCGCTCTACTGGACCGAGCCCTGGGAGCGGCAGCCCGGAAAGAGCCGCCTGAGCCAGGAGACCTGGTTCTTCAACTGCGTGATCGCCATCGAGACCACCCTCGAGCCCCCCGCCCTCCTCGAGCGGGTGCAAAACGTCGAGCGCGGGCTCGGCCGCACGCGCGGCGCGGGCACCCCCGAGGCTCTCAGGTATGAGCCGCGCCCGCTCGACATCGACATCCTCCTCTACGATGATCGCGTGATCAGCGGGCCGGATCACCTGCACATCCCGCATCTCCTGATGCACGAGCGCGCCTTCGTCCTGCGTCCCCTCGCCGATCTCGCCCCCGAGCTCGAGCACCCCGTGCTCTATCAGACCATCCGCCAGCTCCTCGAGGAGCTGGCCGACGAGCACGAGGTGCGCCTTTCCGACCTTCCGCGACGCTGGTTCGATTTCTAGACGTCGGCCGAGGTCGTCGTGGCGGATGACGAGTTCCGACAGCAGGCCCTCCAGCACCTCGACGCGCTCCACAACCTCGCCGTCTACCTGACGCGCAACGGCTCCGAGGCCGAGGACCTGGTCCAGGAGACGTATGTCCGCGCGCTCCGCTTCTCCCACCGCTTCCAGCCGGGAACCCATCTACGGGCCTGGATGTTTCAAATCCTGAGGAACACGTTCTTGACCTTTTACCGCCTCCGGGAGCGCGAGCCGGCGCTCGGTGAGGCGGGTGTGGCGGACGGCCAGGCCCCGATGTTCCACGACGCCCCCACCCAGGACGGCGAGAGCCAGAGCGCGCACATGGATCTCGAAGGCGCCCTCCGGCGCATTCCCGAAGAGTTTCGGACTCCGCTCATGCTGGCCGAGATCGAGGGCTTGTCGCTCGACGACGTGGCCCGCATCATGGATTGCCCCGTGGGAACCGTGAAGTCGAGGATATTCAGGGCCAAGGAGCGGCTGCGGGCGCTTCTCAAGGACTATGGCCGGCCGGGCGAGGGCGCTTCATGACCAGCCCCCTGGACGACGAGCCGGACGAGACCGGCCATCTCCTGCGCGGGGCGCTCCCGCGCTGGCCGGCCCCGGCCCGTCTGCGCCGGGCCGTCATGGAGGCCCTCAATCCGGTCGAGGCCCGGTCGCGGCCATCCCTCTGGCTGGCTCCCGCGCTGGCCGCGCTGGCCGCGGCCATGGTCATGGTGCTGTGGCTCGCCCCCGCCCTGCCGCGCGGAACCGTCGATCCCGTGCTGTATCTCTCGCGTGCCGCCATCTCCGAGCACGCGCGCGCCGTTATCTGGAGCGACACGCGTCCGGAGCTGCTTCCGGCGGCGCTGCCTCGCGTGATGGAGGAGAGCGGGGTCACCCTCAACTGGGTCTTCACCGGGGACGATGACCTTCAGCTCATTGGCGCCGTGCCCACTGTGGTCGAGGGCCGGCGTGCCATGTCCCTCGTCTACCGTGACCGCGATGGCCATACCGTCGTCTATGTCATCGCGCCGGGGCCGGTCGTGGCCATCCCGGAGCGCGGCCGCGTGCAGATCGACCGGTGGCGACCGCTCCTCAGGCAGGAGAACGACGGCTTCAGCCTCATCGTGTGGCGGCAGGCGGGGCTCGTCTGCGTGATGGCCTCCGACCTGGTGTCCGAGGGCGACGTCGGCCGCTTCAAGCAGTACTTCGCGAAGGTCCGGGCCTCGACCGAGCTGACCAAACGCTACTGAGAGGCGGCTGAAAAGGGCCCATCTGCTTCGTTGACGCCCTCGGCAGCAGGTTCAACGTACAGAGAGTACGCCTCACCTGCTGATCCACTCAGCCCTCGTCTCGCGTCGGCCGATGGCCACCGCTCGACTCGAACGGCGGGGCGTCGCCTCGCATCTGGGCCCTTTTGAGCCGCCTCTCGGGTCTAGAGACCCCCCCAGACTTCCTGGGCCAGGTCGACGCACAGCCTGAGCTTGGCCTTCTCCTGCTCGACGGTGATCACGTTCCCCTCCACGGTCGAGGAGAAGCCGCACTGGGGGCTGACGCAGAGCTGCTCCAGGGCCACGTAGCGCGAGGCCTCGTCCAGCCGGCGCTTGAGATCGTCCGTCTTCTCGAGGGTGCCCACCTTGGTGGTGACCAGGCCCAGCACGACGCGGACATTCTTCGGGACGTGGCGGAGCGGGGAGAAGTCCCCCGAGCGCGCGTCGTCGAACTCGAGGAAGAAGCCATCGTAGGGGAGCTGGGTGAAGATGGTCTCGGCGATCTTCGCGTAGCCGCCCTGGGCTCGCCAGGAC
The DNA here is from genome assembly GCA_036002485.1 of Candidatus Methylomirabilota bacterium. Lineage (NCBI taxonomy): Bacteria > Methylomirabilota (SeqCode) > Candidatus Methylomirabilota bacterium. The sequence goes on from DASYTI010000141.1 coordinate 41,048, forward strand.
GAGCGGAAGTTGCCGCGGCACAGATGGGTGCAGACGGTCAGGTCCTTGGGCTTGTCGCGCAGCGTGGCCTGGACGAGCTTGACGGACATGGCGAGCTGCTCGTCCGGATCGTCGTTCCGCGCTCTCCCCTGGGCGCGCATGTCCTCGTCGCAGAGGTAGGCCAGGCTCACGTCGTCGAGCTGGAGATAGCGGCAGCCCGCGGCGTAGAGGTCGGCGATCTCGGCCCGGTAGGCGGCGGCGGTATCCTCCACGAAGCCGTCGAGATCGGGGTACACGGACTTGTCGATATTCTCGCGTCCCACCTGCGTGTAGAGCATGCAGGGGGACGGCATGGTCAGCTTGGCCGTACGGGACACTGTCGATTTCAGGAAAGAGAACGGCGCGACGAAGATCGGGCGGGGCCGGGTGATCCGGCTCGTGATGGCCAGATCCGGCCGGGTGAAGAAGACCTCACCGGTCGGCCCGCGGAACGTGACGGGAAGCGCCTTGCCCGCGCTGGCCAGACCGCCGAGCTGGGTCAGGAAGTCCATGTGCCAGGACTTGCGGCGGAGCTCGCCGTCGGTGATGCCCTGGAGGCCGGCTTCCTCCTGAAGCTTCACGACCTCGCGGATACCCGCGTCCTCGGCCGCGGCCAGCTCCTGGGTGGTGGCCTGCCCCGATTCCTTCTTGAGCCGGAGCGCCTTGAGGCTGGGCGGGCGAAGCAGACTCCCCACGTGATCAGCGCGAAACGGAGGGCGCGACGCCACGATAGTCACCCTTTCTCAATCCGGGAACGGGCCGCTCGGGCCCTTCCCGAGGATGGGACGCCCAGCAACCTCAGTCGGCCGCAGCGCGCTTGGCCTTTAGGAGCTCATCGCGCTTGACGCGGATCAGCCGGGCAAGCTCCGCATAGCCTGACTTCCGGATGACCCGGTCGAACTGGGCGCGGTAGTTGGCCACGAGGCTGATCTGCTCGACCGCGACGTCGAAGACGAGCCAGCGGCCGTCGCGGTGCACGAGCCGGGCGTCCACCGTCAACTCATGTCCTTTCTTGGTGAAGACGCGGGCGCGGACGTCGGCCCGGTCGCCCTCGACCAGCTCGCCGACGTACCGGACCCGGAGGCCCCCTTCTCTGTCCATTCGCGAGATATAGATCGCCTCCAGGAACTCGGCAAAGAGCAGGACGAAATCGTCGCGCTCGGCCGGAGTCAGCTCCTCCCAATGACGCCCAAGCGCACCCTCTGCCGCCTCCGGCGCGCCGAAGACCTGAATCGCGACCTTGCGCACGGCCGCCTGAAGCGCTTCGATCGTGTCCTTCTCCCGCAGCACGGTGTCCTGGATCAGCTGCAGTACCCGCTCGGTGTATTGCTGCATCTCCTCGGTCGGCGACTCTGGCCACGCCGGCGCCGGAGCGGCGAGCACAAGCGCCAGCACCGCCAACCCCGCTCTCACCGCTTCACTCGGATCAGCGGTAGTGAACCTTCGACCTCGCCCTTCATCATCGGATGCTGATTGCCTCCGACGGCGCGCGACCTCCGCCCCACCTCGCGCTCCAGATACGCGTAGAGCTCCTGGAGCGACACGATGCCGTCGCTGTTCGCGTCGGCTGCGCCCCGGAGGCCCTGGACGAGATAGTAGGTGAACAGGCCGTGACCGAGCGCGGAGAGCTCGATCGATACTTCCGAGGCCCGGGAGGCGGTGATGACCACGCGCCCCCGGGATTGCGCGAGACGCTCGAGGAAGAGGTCGTCGACGCTCACGGCGCGCGTCTTCTGCGACGCGAATGTCCGCCCGCCCGCGGCGCCGCTGTAGCAGGCGTCGAAGAACGCCACCACGCGCTCGGCCTCGATCCGCTCGAAGATCGTCCGGATCTCGTCCATCGGGAGGGCCGAGGCGTAGAGATCCTCGGGATCGGCGTCCGTCGGGAGCAGATACTTCGCGAGCCCGTCGCGCTCCGCCCCACGCAGGTCAGCCTCGGGCCCGCCGTGGCCCGCGAAGAAGATCAGCACGGTGTCGTCCCTCCGCGCGGAGCGCGCCAGGAACGTGCCGAGCGCGTACCGAATATTACGGAGGGTCGGCTTGCGCGCCGCCTTGTCCGTCAAGAGGAGCACGTTCTCTTTCTTGAACTCCCCCGGCCCGATCAGCGTCTGATACACGGCCTCGGCGTCTGCCACGCTGTAGGCGAGCCGCGGGATGGCCGGGTTGTCGTAGCGCCCGGCGCCGATGACCACCGCCCAGCGCTCCCGCGGCGGCGGGGGGGCCACCGACAGGGCGGGGGCGAGGCGGCGATCGTAGGTGATGGTGCGGACCTCCTGGCGGGCCGTGCGGTCCATCTCTGTGGCGGTGATCACGATCACGTTCGGCCCTTCGCGGAGCGTCACGGGAACGCTCACCACGACGGATTTTGGCGCGCCACTCTCGGTCTCCCGGTGGATCTCACTACCGTTCAGCGTCACGCTGACCGTCGCCACGCCGCGTCCCGAGGTCACGATTGCCGTCGCAATTAACGCGGGGTCGCCAACCCGCGCCTGCTCCAGCGGATTGCGGAATGCGATGGCGAGGGGCTCGGGCTTCTCCACGCCGGCCGGTGCAGTGGCGGCCGCGAGGCGCTTGAGTTCGAGCCGGCGCTCCTTCGTCTCGAAGGCCAGGCGGAAGACGCCGCGGAGGGCGGCGTCCTGATGGAGCGTGAGGGTCACCCGCGAGGCGAGCGACGTAACGAACTGGAGCGCGATCTTGTCGTCGGCGGTGTCGACGAGCACATGGACGGGCGTGAGGTCGGAGTCCGTTACCCCGAAGCGCCCTTCGACCCGCCACTTTCCGCCCTCGAAACGCGCGGAGTCCACGATGAGGGTGCGCCGCGACACCGCGAAATCGAGCTCCCCCTCCCAGCGTCCGATGATGAGGGGCGGGAGGCTTGTTGCGGGATCGGGCGGCAGAGCCAGTGGCGGCGAGAGGGCGACGGGGACAGCAGGTTCGGCGGTGGACTTCTCGGCGGCGGCAGCGCGGCTCAGCCGGTCGAGCGCCGTGGTCGGCGCGGTGGACGGGGCACCCGGCTGAGACGACACGCGCCTGAGCTCGATCGGTCGCTGTTTCGCCTCGTTGGGGAGCTTAAACGTGCCGCGTAACAGATTCCCCTCGACGAGGTCGAGCTCGACAGCCGACGCGAGCTGTGTGACGAACCTAAGCGTGAGACGATCGCCTTTCACCTCGAGCGTGGCCGACATCGGCGTGAGATAGAGGCCAGTCGTGCCGTACTCGATGTCGGCAGACCACTTCTCGCCCTGACGACGCACCGACCGGACGACGAGCGTCCGGTCAGGGAAGGTGAGGTCCACTTCGCCCTCCCACCTGCCGACGATCCGCCCAGGGCCCATCTCGCGCGGCACGCTCGGAGCGGCGAGCGTCGCTCCGAACTGTTGGGATAGGGCGCAACCCGCGAGCGCCAGGCCGAGCAGCGCTCCGAGCGCGACGCGCCCTAAACCCGTCGGAAAGCAAACCGGACTAGATGTTGCGTCGCCCACTGGGTGATGACCTCCGCAACAGGGAGGAGCCCCGGAACCGGCATATCTCGCTGAGTAGAGCGATTATGGCCCGATCCGTTCAGCTTTCACATCGAAAATGCGGGGCCAGAAAGCGGGGGTCAATAATCTTGACGAGACCAAACAAACGGACCCCCCGACGAACGAGGAAAGGCCTCAGGCCTCTCGCGCGATGACGTGCTCCCCTTTCATGGGCGAGGGCGAGACGTCGCCGCTCTTCCCAGGCACGAAGGCGGGGGCGGGCGATTCCATCCCGCGGGCCACGACAAAGGGCAAGGCCATGACCGCCCAGGCGACCATCACGACCTCGGAGTCGCCGAAGTTGTATTCGGAGAGCCCGCCCACGAGAAAGCCCGTCACCGCCGCGAGGCTGCCCGCCACGAGGGCCCGCTCACGGATCAGCGAGACGTCGAGCCGCCCCAGGCGCCCGATGGCGCGCGCGTAGAAGACGACCCAGATCAGGAGCCACGCCGTGAATCCGAGGAGCCCGCGCTCCACGAGGATCTGGAGCGGCGTATTGTGCACGTGTCCCGTGCGCTTCTTGAAGGCCTCGGGTCGAGCGTAGCGCTCGTACTCGCGCTTGACTCCGCCCGGGCCCCAGCCGAGCAGCGGGCGCTCGCGCCACATGGCCAGGCCGCTCTCCCACATGTAGCGCCGCTCCTGGAGTCCCGCCTGGTGGGGATCAGTCATGGTCAGGATGCGATGCCGCAGCTCGTTGAGGATGAGAAAGCGAAGGCGAATCTCAGAGGGCATGACGAGCAAGGCCACGAAGATCAGGGCGAGCGCGCCCAGGGCGATCCCGCCGCGCCGCCGGAACGCGGGGAGGACCGCCACCGCCCCCGCGGCCAGCCCTAGCCAGGCGCCACGGGTGAAGGTGGCGATGAGCCCGGCCAGGGCGGTGAGCCAGAGAAGCACCGACCCGGGCCTGAATCCGCGTCCGGGCATCACGCGCGGGAGCAGGGCGAGGGCCACGATGGTCAGGATGCCCGCGAGCGTCATGTAGATGCTGAAGAGGCCACGGGCCCGCTCGCAGTGATGATAGATGAAGCGCGGCCACCAGTCGGTGGGCTCGGGTCCCGGACAGAGCCCGACCTGGACGAGGCCCAGGA
>DASYTI010000142.1 GCA_036002485.1 Candidatus Methylomirabilota bacterium
CGCGTCCTGGGAGGCGAGGAAGCAGATGACGCGCGCCTGGTCCCGCGCCACCGCCACGCGCCGGAGCGGCATCCGCGCGGTCTCCTGGGCCCGTTCCTCCTCGGTCCACTTGTCCCAGCGCGGCTGCAGGCGCTCGGTCAGCGTGAGGCTGGGCGCGATGGCGTTCACGTTGATGCCGAAGGGGCCAAGCTCGAGCGCGATCTTCTTCGTGAAGGCGATGATGCCGCCCTTGGCCGCCGCATAGGCGCTGCTGCTGCTCTCGCTGAGGCCCCGGCCCGCGATGGACGAGATGTTCACGATCTTGCCGCTCTGCTGGCGCTTCATGACCGGGGTCACCGCGTGACAGAAGAGAAAGGTGCCTTCCAGGTTGAACGCGATGAGGCGCTGCCACTCGACAAAGCTGAGCTCGTCCACCTTGGCGCCAGGCCGGGGAATGATGGTGCTGCCCCCCACGGCATTGACCAGAATGTCGATGCGCCCGAGCTCGCGGACCACGCTTTCGACCACGCCGCCGACCTGGTCGGGGTCGAGGGCATCGGCCTGGCGACCATGGGCGCGGCCGCCCGCGGACTTGAGCGCCTCCACCGTCGCATCGAGCCTGGTCTTGTCCGTGTCCACGGCGACGACGACGCCGCCCTCGGCGCCGATGATGTCGGCGGTGGCGCGGCCTATGCCGCTGGCCGCCGCGGTGATGAGCGCCACCCGGTCCTTGAATCGCATGATCTCTCCTCCTGGGTTTCCCTCTCGAGCCTGTGACGAGTGTGTCGCGGAGCGGCTCAGGCCATGGCCGGTGTCGGCGCCGTCGAGTGAGCGATGCTCACCGGCGCGTTGGCCTCGAAGGGGCTCAGGAGGCCGAGCTCCTTGCCGATCTCGCGCACGGCGGGCAGCACCTCGAGACCGAGCATGCGAATGCAGCTCTTCGAATCCTCGTTGCTGACGAAGCCGTCGCTGGCCCAGAAGCCCACGATGGACGGGCGCGTCTCCTCGAGGAGCCGGCGGAGCTTCGGAATGACGGTCTTGGGCGTGCCGGCGATGATCTGCTGATTGCGGATCTGATCCTCGAACGTGGCGGCCCGGGGATTGGCGCCGCGGCCCACCGCGAACTCAACGAAGGCCTTGCGGTACGAGGGCGAGAAATAGCCCGACGGCGTGGACCACACGGGATGGGCGAGGCCCGTGAACTCGCCCTGCATCCACATGAACTGCCGCGCGTTGGCCATGGCCTTCTCCTCGGTGTCGGCGACATGGCAGCGCTGGAGATAGCCGCGGTTCTCGGCCCCCGCCGTGTAGCCAGCCTCGGCGGCCACAGAGTCGTAGAGCTCCCAGATCTTCTTGGTCGCGTCGATGGCCGTGCTGAGCGCGATGTAGGGGTAGCGCTGGCGGGCCGACCAGATGATGGTCTCCTTGCTCAGCACGCCGGGAATCCAGATCCGGGGGTGCGGCTTCTGGAGGGGGAACGGCCCACGGGTTGACCACGCGGTGCTGGTAGTGCGTGCCCTCGAAGCGGAACGGCCCCGTCTGCGTCCACGCGCGCACGATGAGCTCGTGCGCCTCCTCGAAGCGCTCGCGATTGTAGGCGGGGTTGACGCCGGCCGCGAGCTGCTCCTGGCCGCCGCCGCGGACGAAGCCCGAGACGAGCCGCCCCTTGGAGATCATGTCGATCATGGAAAGCTCTTCGGCCAGACGCACGGGGTTGTCGGCCAGGGGGAGCGGATTGCCGAGGAGGACCAGCTTCACGCGCTTGGTCATGGCGGCCAGGATCGAGGCGAAGACATTGCACTTGGCCTGCATGCAGAACGGCGCATTGTGGTGCTCGTTGAGCATGATCCCGTCGAACCCGACTTCCTCGGCCAGCCGGTAGTGCTCGAGATATTCCTGGTAGAGCCGGCTGCCCTCCACGGGATCGAAGTACCGGTTCGAGAACATCAGCGCGGTGGCGCCGAACCTCTTGCCCTCCTCCACGGGATAGGCCGACATCGGCTGCTCGCTGAAGTACATGAGATGCATGGTCTTGGTCTCCCGGTCAGGAGCGGGCCACGCCGGGCCCGGTCCGGGTCACGGCTGAGCGGCGAACTCGGTCACGAGCTTGGCGAGCGCCTCGGGCTGCTCCATGTCGATGAAATGGCCCGCCCCTTCGATCACGGCGAGACGGCTCTGGGGCAGCGCGCGCGAATACGCCTCGCCGCATTCCAGCGGCACGATCCGGTCGCCCCGGCCCCACACGATGAGGGCGGGCGTCTGCACCCCGCCCAGGAGATGCGGCAGCGTCGGGTTGTACATGTACGGCTTCCACGCGATGCGGAAGGTCATTTCCCGGTTCAGGTCCCACTGTTCGAGGAGCGGGGTGGGCGGCTCGGCTCCGAAGACCTGGTCGAAGATCTCCTGGTTCTCGAAGCCGGCGCGCACGTAGTCGATGTAGCTGACGATGGCCTCGTCGAGGATCTCGCCCTGGACAGGCTTGATGCCCATGGCGCCCACGAGGACGAGGCGATGCAATGCACGCGGGGCCATGCTCGCCATCTCCGCGGCCATCCAGCCGCCGAAACCCAGCCCGACCACGGAGACCTTGGAGAGCTTCTGCGCGGCGATGAGGGCCTGATAGGTCACGGCGACGTCTCGGACGTTCCGCATCCAGGCCGGCCGCTCCGATCCGTCATAGCCCGGGTGCGAGGGCAGGTACACGCTGAAACGGCGCGCCAGAGCGTCGTAGAAGGGCAGGCGCTCCGGGCTCCCGATCTCGTGATGGAGCACGAGCATGGGGTCGCCCGCCCCGCCCTTGCGCAGGCGTAGGAGCGATCCCGCCACGCGGATCTCTTCGGTTGTCCACTTCACGTCGGTCGACGGTGTCGCGATGGCACTCACGATGCGTGCTCTCCCTGTATGTATTAGGCGAAGCTATCAGATTCTCGTCAAATCGCAAGACCGGTCAGTACGGCAAGCTCTCTCTGCCCATGAGCTCCCGGGCCACCACCATCTTCATCACTTCCGCGGCGCCGTCACCGATCTCGAGCCCGATGACATCGCGCATGCGCTGCTCGAAGGGCAGCTCGTCCGTGTAGCCGTAGTGGCCGTGAAAGAGCAGGCACTGATGAATGGTATCGACGGCCAGCCGCGGCGCCCACCACTTGGTCATGGCCGATTCCTTGGTGTGGCGCTGGCCATGATCGGCCAGCCAGAGGGCGCGGTAGCAGAGCCAGCGGCAGGCATCGACATGGGTGGCGGCCTCCGCGATGGGGAAGGACACACCCTCGAAGGTCGCGAGCGCGCGACCGAAGGCCATGCGCTCCTTCACATAGGCCATGGTCTCCTCCAGCGAGACCTGGGCGACCCCGAGACAGGCCAGGGCGATGCCGACGCGGTTGTAGTCGAAGCCCTGCATGACCTGGTAAAAGCCCGTGCCTTCCTCTCCGAGCCGGTGCGAGGGGGGGACGCGGACGCGATCGAAGGCGAGTACGGCTCGGCCGATGGCCCGTGTGCCCATGTCGCGCAGCGGGCTGCGCGAGACACCGGGCAGATCGAGCGGCACCAGGAACGCCGTGACGCCTCGGGCGCGGCCCTCGGGATCGGTGCGGGCAAAGACGATGGCGGCCTGCGCGATCATTCCAAGGCTGATGCCGGACTTCTCTCCGCTGATGACATAGCCGTCACCATCGCGCTCGGCCCGGCAGGTCAGATTGGCCGCATCCGAGCCCACGCCGGGCTCGGTCAGGGCCAG
>DASYTI010000143.1 GCA_036002485.1 Candidatus Methylomirabilota bacterium
GAGCAAGGCGATCTGCTTGGCGGAGAAGGGGCGGACACGCAGGCGACGGATCGCGATGACGCCGATGGCCGTGCCTTCGGAGAGGAGAGGCGCCGCGAGCATCGTCCTGATGCCGGTTGCCCGTCGGCGCGCCGCGAGCTCGGGGTACTGGGTCCGGACGACGGCCTTCAGGTCGCGCACGTGGATGACCCGTCGCTCGAGCACTGCGCGCCCGTGAACCGTGCCAGGGCTCAAGGGGAACGGCTCGCCGAGCGACCGTGTGGTGCGGAGCGATCCGTGCTGCGCCACGAGGCGCAGGGTCGAGCCTTCGACGAGGAGGATCTGGGCATCGCGCGCGTCGCAGAGGCGGGCCGCCATCTTGGCGATGGCGCTCAGGACCGGCTCGACGGCCGTCGGAAGTGAGCGATGGGCGCTTGCTCCGAGGGAGGCACCGCAGTCCGGGCAGAACTTGGCGCCGCGTGGGGTGTCCTGGCGGCACCGGGGACAGCTCATATTGCCCTCCAACGGGTCCGAGCCAGTGGGTCGGCGGCGGGAGCCGCGCGGGAAAAGGCCGCGCACGAGCGTAAGTCGCGCCGGGCCGACCGGTCAAGGGCCAGGCCGCGAGCTGCGCGCGACCGCAGCCCGGACTTCATGAAGATGACTTTCTCGTCGTACGGCCCCCTGATTTACTCAGCCCTCGGCTCGCGGCGGCGCCGCTCAGCTCGAAGTGCGGCCCTCTCCCCCGCCGCGGGGGAGAGGGATGAGAACCCTCTCGCTACGCTGCTCTCTTCATTCTGATCCCTCTCCCCCACTGGGGGAGAGGGCAGGGTGAGGGGGTCAGGTGTTCGCGCATAGTCCGGGATAGGACGCTACTTGATCCGGGATCCGTCAGGCGAGGCGGGCGATGTACGGCAGATTGCGATACTGCTCCTGGGCGTCGAGACCGTAGCCGACCACGAAGACATCCGGGATCTCGCGGCCGACGTAGTGGACGGTGACGTCGGGCGGCCGCTCGCGACGCTTGACCACGAAGGCGCAGACCTTGAGGGAGGCGGGCTTGCGCGTCTGGAAATTGCGCAGCAGATAGGAGAGGCTGAGCCCCGAGGCGCAGATGCCTTCCACGACCAGCACGTCCTTGCCCTCGAGCGGCTCGTCGAGGTCCTTCCGGATTCGCACCACGCCGGAGGCGGTGATCTGCCCGTACGGCACGATCGAGATGAAGTCCAGGGTGGCGGGGATGGTCACGGCGCGCATGAGATCGGCGAGGAAGACGGCGGCGCCCTTCAAGACACCGATGACGTGCAGGGACTTTCCCTCGTAGTCGGCCGAGATCTGGGCGCCCAGGCGCGCCACCTCGGCCTGGATGGCCGCCTCGTCCATCAGCATCTCGCCGACGCCGTCGTGGGCGGCGCGCATCAGCCGAACCGGGTCGCCTGCACGAACTCGCGGGACTGCCGGATGGCCGTGGCGTCGACGAGGCCCGCCGTCTCCCACTCGTCCAGGCACTGCGTGATGGTCAGGACGGAGTGCAGGGCATAGCCCTTGGACGCCAGGAGCTCGCGGCCCCCCTGCTCGCGGTCGATGAGGATGACGAGGTCCTTGACCACGAGGCCGGCCTCCTCCAGCACCTCGATCGCCTCGAACTTGCTGGCGCCGTCTGTGATGATGTCGTCGATCAGGACCACGCGGTCGCCCGGCTCGTAGATGCCCTCGATGCGACGCTTGGTGCCGTAGCTCTTCTCTTCCTTGCGGGGGTAGATGAGAGGCAGATTGCCCTCGAGGCTGGCCGCCACGGCCAGGGGCAGCCCCGCATAGGGGATGCCGGCGATACGATCGCCCGCGCAGCGGCTGACCTCGGCGGCCATGAGGACGCCGATCCGGCGGAGCACGTCGGGGAAGCAGATGACCACGCGGAGATCGATATAGAAGGGCGACCTGATCCCGGACTTGAGGGTGAAGTCGCCGAAGCGCATGGTGCCGATCTCGAAGAGGCGCCGGATGAGCGTCGCGTGCTCGCGGGTGGTGGTCATGCGCGCATCTCCTCGAGGATGGCCGCGGCGGCTGCCGCGGGGTCGGGGGCGGCGGTGATGGGCCGCCCGACCACCAGGTAGTCGGCTCCGGCCGCCGCCGCCGCGCGCGGGGTGGCGATGCGCGACTGATCGTCGCTAACACTTCCGGCCGGCCTCACCCCCGGGGTGACGATGGTCCATCCTGCCCCCATGGCCCGGCGGATCGCCTTGATCTCATGCGGGGAGGCGATATTGCCGTCGAGCCCCGCCTCCCGCGCGAGCCCGCAGAGATGGAGGACGTGGCCTTCCACCGAGGAGGCGACGCGAAGCTCGGCCGAGAGCGCCTGTCGGTCGAGGCCGGTCAGCACGGTCACGGCGAGGACGAGTGGCCGAGGCAGCCCGAGCGTCTGGGCGGCCTCGTGCGCGCCGTGGACGGCCGCGCGCATCATGGCGCGACCCCCCGAGGCGTGGACGTTGAACATGAAGGCGCCGAGCCTCACGGCCTCGCGGGCGGCTCCCTCCACGGTATTCGGGATATCGTGGAACTTGAGGTCGAGGAAGACCTCGCCGCCGCGCTTGCGCACCGTCTCGATGGCCGCGGGGCCGCCCGCGGTGAAGAGCTGCGAGCCGATCTTGAAGCGGCGGGCTGTGCCGTGGAGCGCGTCCACGAGCATGGCCGCGCGGTCGAGGGAGTCCACATCCAGGGCGATGATGAGACGGTCTTCAGGCGTGCGCGGCATAGTAGTCCTGGAGCGATTGCACGCTCATCTCTCCCTTGAGAAGGGCCTCGATGCCGCCGATGGCGGCCTGGGCCCCGTCCACCGTCGTGTAGTACGGGATGTTCTGGGTCACGGCCGTCCGGCGGATGAGGTAGGAGTCCTTGCGGGCCCGGCCGTCCTCCGGCGTGTTGAAGACCAGCGCGATCTCGTCCCGCTTCATCAGGTCCACGATGTTCGGGCGCCGGCTCTCGTTGACCTTGTAGACCATCTCCACCGTCATGCCCTGACGCATGAGGAGCTTGGCGGTGCCCGCGGTGGCCACGAGCGAGAAGCCCATCTCGGCCAGCCGCTTGGCGACCTGGAGCACCGCGCGCTTGTCCCGGTTCTTCACGGAGAGGAATACCTTTCCGGAGGTGGGCAGGGGAGAGTTGGCGGCGATCTGCGACTTGACGTAAGCCTTGCGGAAATCGCGGTCGATGCCCATGACCTCGCCCGTGGACTTCATCTCGGGGCCGAGGAGCACGTCGACCCCGGGGAACTTGATGAAGGGGAAGACCGCCTCCTTGACCGCCATGTGGCCGACCTCGCGCTCCTCCGCGAAGCCGAGCTCGCGCAGGGAAGCCCCCAGCATGACCTTGGTGGCGAGCTTGGCCAGGGGCACCCCGATGGCCTTGGAGACGAAGGGCACGGTGCGCGAAGCGCGCGGATTGACCTCGAGGACGTAGACCGCCTCGTTCTTGATGGCGAACTGGATGTTGAGAAGCCCGATCACGCCCAGCTCCTTGGCGAGGGCGCGCGTCTGGACCTTGATGCGGTCGATCTGGTCGTCGCCCAGCGAATAGGGCGGGAGCGCGCAGGCCGAGTCTCCCGAGTGGATCCCGGCCTTCTCCACGTGCTCCATGACGCCGCCTACCACCACGCGCTCGCCGTCCGCGAGGGCGTCCACGTCGATCTCCAGGGCGTCCTCGAGGAACTTGTCCACGAGGATCGGATGCTCGGGACTGACCCGCACCGCTTCCGTCATGTACCGCTGCAGGTCCTCCCGGTCGTAGACGATCTGCATGGCGCGCCCGCCCAGCACGTACGACGGGCGCACGAGCACCGGGTAGCCGATGCTCTGGGCGATCCGCTCGGCCTCTTCGTAGGAGCGCGCGGTGGAGCCCGGCGCCTGCTGGAGGCCGAGCTCGGCGAGGAGGGCCGCGAAGCGCTGGCGGTCCTCGGCGCGGTCGATGGCGTCCGGCGGGGTGCCCAGGATGGAAACCCCCGCTCGCTCGAGGGGCACGGTGAGCTTGAGGGGCGTCTGGCCCCCGAACTGGACGATGACGCCGCGGGGCCGCTCGCGCTCCACGATGTTCATCACGTCCTCGAAAGTGAGGGGCTCGAAGTAGAGGCGGTCGGAGGTGTCGTAGTCCGTGGAGACCGTCTCCGGGTTGCAGTTGACCATGATCGCCTCCACGCCGACTTCCTTGAGGGCGAAGGCGGCGTGGACACAGGCGTAGTCGAACTCGATACCCTGGCCGATGCGGTTGGGCCCTGAGCCGAGAATGACGACCTTCTCCCGAGGAGTGGGGGGCGCCTCGTCCTCCTCCTCGTAGGTAGAGTAGAGGTAGGGGGTGTGCGCCACGAACTCCGCGGCGCACGTGTCGACCATCTTGAAGGTGGCGCGGATGCCTGCCTGGAGTCGGGCCGCGCGCACCTCGGCCTCGCTCTGGCCGACGAGCTCGGCGATCCGCCGGTCGGCAAAGCCCATCTGCTTGGCTCGGCGGAGGACGTCGGGCTGCACCAGACCCGCGCCGCGAATCGTCTCCTCGAAGCGGACGATCTCGCGGATGTTCTCGAGGAACCAGGGATCGATGGCGGAGAGCTCGTGCATCTCCTGGGTGGACATCCCGCGGCGATAGCCTTCGGCGAGGGCGAAGCAGCGCTCCGCCGTCGGGATGCGAATCTTTTGCTTCAACGCTTCGTCGTCGGCGGGCGGGGGGTCCATCACGAGGCCCCAGCGGTCCTGCTCGAGCGAGCGCACGGCCTTCTGGAGGGCCTCCTTGAAGGTCCGGCCTATGGCCATGGCCTCGCCCACCGACTTCATCTGGGTGGTCAGCGTCTGGTCGGCCTCCGGGAACTTCTCGAAGGCCCAGCGCGGGAACTTGAGCACGCAGTAGTCGATGGCGGGCTCGAAGGAGGCGGGGGTCTCGCGCGTGATGTCGTTCCGGAGCTCGTCCAGGGTGTAGCCCACCGCGAGCTTGGCCGCGATCTTGGCGATGGGAAAGCCCGTGGCCTTGGAGGCCAGGGCCGAGGAGCGGGAGACCCGCGGGTTCATCTCGATGACGACCATGCGCCCGTCGGCGGGATTGATCCCGAACTGGATGTTCGAGCCGCCCGTCTCCACCCCGATCTCGCGGATGATGGCGAGGGAGGCGTCCCGCATCCGCTGGTACTCCTTGTCCGTCAGCGTCTGCGCGGGCGCCACCGTGATCGAGTCGCCCGTGTGCACGCCCATGGGGTCGAAATTCTCGATCGAGCAGATGATGACGACGTTGTCCGCGAGGTCGCGCATCACCTCGAGCTCGAACTCCTTCCAGCCAATCACGGATTCCTCGACGAGCACCTGGCCGGCCGGGCTCTGCTGGAGGCCCCACTTGACCGCCGCCTCGAGCTCCTCGGGGTGGTAGGCCACGGATCCGCCGGTGCCCCCGAGCGTGAAAGACGGCCGGATGATGAGGGGGAAGCCCATGCGTCCCGCGCGCACGCCGGCCCTCGCCTCCTCGGCCGAGGTGGCGAAGAAGCCCTTGGGCATCTCGAGCCCGATCCGCGCCATGGCCGCGCCGAAGAGATTCCTGTCCTCGGCCGTTCTGATCGCGGGGAGCTTGGCGCCGATGAGCTCGACGCCGAAGCGATCGAGGGTGCCGTCCTCGGCCAGGGCCACCGCGAGGTTGAGGCCGGTCTGGCCGCCGACCGTGGGCAGCATGGTCTGCGGCCGCTCGCGCTCGATGACCTTGGCCACGAACTCCGGGGTCAAGGGCTCGATATAGGTGCGGTCGGCCATCTCGGGATCCGTCATGATGGTGGCCGGGTTCGAGTTGACGAGCACCACCTCGAAGCCCTCTTCACGGAGCGCTTTGCAGGCCTGGGTGCCGGAGTAGTCGAACTCGCAGGCCTGTCCGATGACGATGGGCCCCGAGCCGATGAGGAGGATCTTCCGGATGTCAGTCCGCTTTGGCACTGTGAGCTTTTACCCTTCCACCTGCCCGTAGACGATGGAGATCTCCGGCGCGGCTTCCTCGCGCTTGTAGAGCACGTCGTCGAGACGGCCGGTGCCTATCCAGAGTGTTTCGCCGTTGCCCCAGAGCTTCTCGCCGAGCACGCTCATCCGCTTCTCCACGCGCTCCTTGACGGCATGGGACTCCATCGCGAGCTCGCTCTCCGTGGTGAAGGTGGCCCACTCGGGCTTCTGGCCCGTCTCTTCGGTCTTCCGATACGAGATCAGGTATTTGGGCATTCGCGATCAGCCTCCTCTCACCATCAGGTCGATGAACCGCTGGAACAGGTAGTGCGAGTCGTGAGGCCCCGGTGAGGCCTCGGGGTGGTACTGCACGGAGAAGACGGGCAGCTCCCGATGCCTCATGCCCTCGGAGGTGCCGTCGTTGAGATTCACATGGGATTCGACGAGCCCGGCCTTCTCCACCGACTTGGGATCCACGCTGAAGCCGTGGTTCTGCGCGGTGATCTCGACGCGCCCCGTCTCGAGGTCCTTCACGGGGTGATTGGCGCCGTGGTGGCCGAACTTGAGCTTGTAGGTGCGGCCGCCGAAGGCCAGGCCCAGGATCTGGTTGCCGAGGCAGATGCCGAAGATGGGCAGCTTGCCGATGAGCCCGCGCACCGACTCGACGAGATATGGCACCGCTTCGGGATCCCCCGGACCATTGGAGAGAAAGAGCCCGTGGGGCTTCCTCTCGAGCACGGCCGCGGCGGGCGTATTCGCAGGCACGACTTCGACCTCGCAGCCGAGGGAGGCCAGCTGCCGAAGGATATTCCGCTTGATCCCGGAGTCGTAGGCGACGACTCTGAAGCGCGAGGTGGGCGGCCGCGTATACCCTCGCGCGATATCCCAGCCGCCTTCGCTCCAGCCATGGGCCGCGTCCACCGTGACTTCGCTGACGAGATCGCGGCCCATGAGGCCCGGCAGCGCGCGGGCCTTCTCGGCCAGTCGCGCGGGGTCGGCCTCGATCGTGGAAATCACGCCTTCCTGAGCGCCGTGGTCGCGCAGATGCCGCGTGAGCGCGCGCGTGTCTATGCCCTGGATGCCCACGATGCCCTGCTCGCGCATGTAGTCTTCGATGGCGATCCGGCCGCGCCAGTTGGAGGGATACGGGCAAGCCTCCTTCACGATGAAGCCATTGACCCAGGGCCGCCGCGACTCGACGTCTTCCGGGTTTATCCCGTAGTTCCCGATGAGCGGATAGGTCATGCACACGATCTGCCCGCGATAGGACGGATCGGTCATGATCTCCTGATAGCCCGTCATCGACGTGTTGAAGACGACCTCGCCGTGCGCCTCGCCGCGGGCGCCGCAGGCTTCGCCCGTGAAGACGCGCCCGTCCGCCAGGGCCAGGAGCGCCCGCGTCATGGCGAGACGACCTCGCCGCCGACGATGGTCATGATCGGCGCGCCCGTGCCCGTCGAGCCGGCGAAGGGCGTGTTGCGCGCCCGCGAGCGGAACTTGGCGGGCTCGACCGTCCACGTTCGCTCGAGGTCGAGCACCGTGACGTCGGCGGGCGCTCCCGCGGCCAGGCTGCCCCCCGGGAGATTCAAGAGCCGCGCGGGCGCCGGCGAGAGCCGCTGGACCAGCGTCGGCAGGTCCATCCGGCCACCGCGCACCAGCCGGTCCAGGAGGAGCGGTACCGCTGTCTCCAGCCCCACCACGCCATTGGCACAGGCCCCGAACTCGTCTTCCTTCTCGGAGAGGGCATGCGGGGCATGGTCCGTCGCGATGCAGTCGACGGTGCCATCGAGGAGGCCCTCCAGCACGGCCTCGACGTCCCGCTTGGTCCGGAGCGGCGGTGCCATCTTCATGTTGGGGTCGTACTCCCGCACGGCCTCGTCAGTGAGCAGGAGATGATGCGGCGTCGCCTCCGCGGTCACGCGCACGCCGCGCGCCTTGGCCTCGCGCACGAGGCGCACGGCCCCCACCGTCGAGATGTGAGCGATGTGCACGGGCGCGCCCGTCAACTCGGCGAGCAGGATGTCGCGGGCGACCATCACGTCCTCGGCCGCCGAGGGCTGGCCGGCCAGGCCGAGCTCGGTCGAGACCAGCCCCTCGTGCATGGCCCCGCGATGGGCCAGGTGCTCGTCCTCGGCATGGCTGATGATGGGCGTGCCGAAGGGCAGGGCGTACTCCATGGCGCGGCGGTAGATCTCGGCGTTCATCACGCACTGGCCGTCGTCGGAGAAGGCGACGCAGCCGGCCTCGGCCTGCTCGGCCATCTCGGCCAGCTCCTGCCCCTCGAGGCCGCGCGTGACCGCGCCGATCGGGTAGACGCGCACGACGCCTTCCACGCGCGCCTTGGCCAGGATGAAATCGGTGACGGCACGATTGTCGTTGACGGGCAGCGTATTGGCCATGCAGGCCACGGCGGTGAAGCCGCCCGCCGCCGCCGCGCGCGTGCCGCTGGCGATGGTTTCCTTGTACTCGTAGCCCGGCTCGCGCAGGTGGACGTGGATGTCGATGAAGCCGGGGCAGACGATCTTGCCCGCCGCATCCACGACCTGGGTGCCCTCGGGCGCCTTGAGCCCGCGCGCGAGCTTGGCGATGGTGCCGTTGGTGATCAGCACGTCCTGGACAGCGTCCAGGCCATTCGCGGGATCGACGACGCGGCCGCCCTTGAGGAGCAGGCTCATGCCGCCTTGCTCCCCGCGAGGAGGTAGAGGACGGCCATGCGCACCGCCACGCCATTGGTGACCTGATTGAGGATGACCGAGTACTGGCTGTCCGCGACCTCCGGGGAGAGCTCGACGCCGCGATTGACCGGCCCCGGGTGCATGATGAGCACGTCGGGCCGGCAGTGCGCGAGCCGGTCGAGGGTGAGTCCCCACACCCGCGAGTACTCGCGCAGGGAGGGGATGAAGCCGCCCGTCATCCGCTCGTGCTGCAGGCGCAGCATCATGATGACATCGGCATGGGCGATGGCCTCCTCGAGGCGGTGGCTGACCTTGACGCCCATGTCCTGGCAGCCCGCGGGAATCAGGGTGGGCGGCCCCGCCACCGTCACCGTCATGCCCATCTTGCGCATGGCGTGAATGTCCGAGCGGGCCACGCGGCTGTGGGCGATGTCGCCCACGATGGTCACGTTGAGCCCTTCGAGGTGGCCCTTCTTCTCGCGGACGGTCAGGAGATCGAGAAGGGCCTGCGTGGGGTGCTCGTGCGCCCCGTCGCCTGCGTTGACGACCGAGCACTTCAGATGTCGGGCGAGGAGGGCGGGGCCACCCGGGGCCCTGTGACGGACCACCACCACGTCCGGGCTCATGGCCTCGATGTTCTTGGCCGTGTCGAGGAAGCTCTCGCCCTTCTCTGCGCTCGAGCCCGCGCCGGAGAAGTTGATGACGTCAGCGGAGAGCCACTTGCCCGCGATCTCGAAGGAGGTGCGCGTGCGCGTCGAGGCCTCGTAGAAGAGGTTGACGATGGTCTTGCCCCGGAGGGTCGGCACCTTCTTGATCTCGCGGGTGGCGATCTCCTTCATGGACTCCGCCGTGTCGAGCACCTCGGTGATCTCGGGCGCCTCGATATCCCGCATGCTGACGAGGTCCTTGCGCTTCCAGGCCATCGTTCAACCCTCCTCGGGTTCCTGGATCACCACACGGTCCTGGCCGTCGTGCTCGCGGAGCATGACGGCGACGGATTCCTTGCGGCTTGTGGGCAGATTCTTGCCGACATAGTCGGGACGGATGGGCAGCTCGCGGTGTCCCCGGTCCACGAGGACGGCCAGGCGGATGACGCGCGGGCGCCCGAGGTCCATGAGGGCGTCCATGGCGGCTCTGATGGTCCGTCCCGTGAAGAGGACGTCGTCCACCAGCACCACCGTGAGGTCCTTGAGCGGGAAGGGGATCTCGGTGCTGCGGACCCTCGGCTGCTCGGCCCGGCTCCCCAGATCGTCACGGTAGAGGGTGATGTCGAGGGCGCCCACGGCCGGGCGCTTGCTCTCGATCCCCGCGATCTTCTCGGCGATGCGCTCGGCCAGCGTCTCGCCGCGGTTCTTGATCCCGACCAGGGCCAGATCGGCGCCCCCCGCCTGCTCGACGATCTCATGGGCGATGCGGGTCAGCGCCCGGTCGAGCCCGGCCTGGTCAAGCACCTGCGCCTTCTCCTTCGGCGCGGTCACCGCGACCTCGTGGCGTGACAAAAAAACAGCCCAGCGCTTGGCTGGGCCGCTCTCAACATGGTCTTCGGCTGCTTCATGCCTGCTCCTTGCGGGCCTCTCAGGGTCCGCTTAAAGGAGACGCTCAAGATCCTGAACCACTCTACCGTCCCGATGAGGCTGGTGTCAAGACCTCTCCCGCTACCGTGTAACGACAGGCGATGATTGACGCGACTCATAGCCGGGGCTACGCTTTTGCTGCTGCGGGTGCTTCCGCCCGCGGATGACTCGGAGACGCCATGAACTGTCCGCGGTGCCAGGCGCAGAATCGCGATGGCGTGAGGTTCTGCGAGCACTGCGGCGCCTCCTTCGCGGAGACGTGCCCCAAGTGCGCCGCCGTCATCGCGCCGGGCGCGGCCTTCTGCGGCGCCTGCGGAGTGGCGTTCAATGCAGCGCCCGCCGACCGTTTCGCCTCGCCCGGCGCCTACACCCCGTCGCATCTGGCCGAGCGCATCCTGACCTCGCGCGCGGCGCTCGAGGGCGAGCGCAAGCAGGTTACCGTGCTCTTCGCCGACCTCAAGGGCTCCATGGAATTGCTGGCCGATCGCGATCCCGAGGATGCCCGCCATGTCCTTGACCAGGTGCTCGAGCACATGATGGAGGCCGTCCATCGCTACGAGGGCACCGTGAACCAGGTCATGGGAGACGGGATCATGGCGCTGTTCGGCGCGCCCCTCGCCCACGAGGACCACGCGGTGCGGGCGTGCTATGCCGCCCTCAGAATGCAGGAGACGGTTCACCGGTACTGCGAAAGCCTCCGGCGCTCGCGCGGGATCGAGGTCCGGATCCGGGTGGGCCTGAACTCGGGAGAAGTGGTCGTCCGCTCCATCGGCAGCGACCTCCACATGGACTACACCGCGGTGGGCCGGACGACTCAGCTCGCGGCCCGCATGGAGCAGCTCGCCTCTCCGGGGACCATCCGACTCACCGCCGAGACCCTCCGGTTGGTGGAAGGCTATGTCGAGGTCAAGCCGCTCGGCCCCATCCCGGTCAAGGGCCTGACCGAGCCGGTCCACGCGTTCGAGATGATCGACGCGACCTCGGTGCAGACGCGTCTTCGAGCCCGAGCGCAGCGCGGCCTGACACGATTCGTCGGTCGCGAGCCCGAGCTCGGTCAACTCCACCGGGCGCTCGAGCAGGCGCGCGCCGGCCACGGGCAGATCGTCGCGATCGTGGGCGAGCCCGGGGTGGGCAAGTCGCGTCTGTTCTACGAGTTCATGCATTCGCAGGGCACGCAGGACTGGCTCGTTCTCGAGAGCACCTCGGTTTCCTATGGTCGGGCCACTCCCTATCTGCCGGTCATCGGGCTCTTGAAGACCTACTTCCAGATCGAGGCCCGCGACGATGCGCGGACGATCCGCGAGCGGGTGACCGGAAAGCTCCTCGCGCTCGACCGCGCGCTGGAGACGGCGCTGACCCCGCTCCAGGCCCTCCTCGACGCCCGCGGCGAGGACGCGCAATGGCAGGCCCTCGACTCCTCCCAGCGCCGCCGACTCACCCTCGACGCCGTCAAGCGCTTCCTGCTGCGAGAGAGTCGGACCCAGCCGCTCATCCTGCTCTTCGACGATCTCCACTGGGTGGATTCCGAGACCCAGGCGCTCCTCGACGGACTCGTCGAGACTCTGCCCACGGCCCGGATCCTCCTCGTGGCGGGTTACCGCCCCGAGTACCAGCACGCGTGGGGGAACAAGAGCTACTACACGCAGCTGAGAGTCGATCCCCTGGCGGAGGCGGGCGCGGAGAGCCTGCTCAGCGCTCTCCTGGGAGACGAAGCGATGCTCGGGCCGCTGAAGCGGCTCCTGATCGAGCGGACGGAGGGCAACCCATTCTTTCTCGAGGAAAGCGTGCGGACCCTGGTCGAGACGGGCGGGCTGTCCGGCGAGCGTGGAGCCTATGGCCTGGCCAGAGATCTCCGCACGATCCAGGTACCGGTGACCATCCAGGCGGTCCTGGCCGCCCGCATCGACCGGCTTCCCGCTGTCGAGAAGCGCTTGCTCCAGTCGGCCGCGGTCGTCGGCAAGGACGTCCCCTTGGCGATCCTCCATGCCATTGCCGATCTGGACGACGCCAGCTTGCGCCATTCGCTGGCCAAACTTCAGGCGGCCGAGTTTCTGTACGAGACCCGACTCTTCCCCGATGTCGAGTACGCGTTCAAGCACGCGCTGACCCACGAGGTCGCGTATGGCGGCCTCCTGCAGAACCGCCGGCGGGCGCTTCATGGCCGGATCGTGGATGCGCTCGAGCGACTGTACGCTGGACGGGATACGGAGCAGGTCGAGCTCCTGGCCCACCACGCCTTGCGCGGGGAGGAGTGGCCAAGGGCCGTGAGGTACCTGCGTCAGGCGGGGGCAAGAGCGGCGTCGCGCTCGGCTCACGGGCAGGCCGTGGCCTACTTCGAGCAGGCCCTGGAGATCATCCGGCATCTTCCAGAGGGGCGGGAGGCCATCGAGCAGGCTGCCGATCTGAGATTCGATCTGCGCAATTCGCTGCATCCCGTGGGAGACCTCGCACCCATCCTCGGGCATCTCGCGGAAGCCGAGAAGCTTGCCGGCATGCTCGGCGATCAGCGCCGCCTCGCATGGGTCTTTTCGTTCATGTGTCAGTATTTCCGGCTGGTCGGCGACCTCGATCGGGCCATCGAATCCGGTCATCGTGCCCTCGCCATCGCCGAGGCCCTGGGGGACATCCCCCTGTGGATTGCCGTGGGCACGCACCTGGGTCCGGCCTATGGGGCGACGGGAGATTTTCGGAAGGCGACGGAGATCCTCACGAAGGTCGTGGACGCCCTGCGGGAGAACCCAGGCCGCGAAGACATGGGCTCGGCGGGGCTTCTCTCGGTGTTCTCTCGCATCTACCTCGCCTACTACCTGGCCGAGCGCGGAGACTTCCGCGAGGGCATGGCCTGCGGGGAGGAGGGGATTCGCCTCGCCGTGACCGCCGATCATCAGTACAGCCTCACGTTCGCCTACTGCGGCGTGGGAACTCTCTTCCTCGTCAAGGGCGACCTCGAATCGGCCATCCGCCTGCTCGAGCGAGGCCTTCAGCTCTGCCGCTCGTTGAACCTTCCCCTCATGCTTCCGCTCCTCGCCTCACCGCTCGGCTCCGCCTATGCCCTGTCGGGGCGCTACGCGGAGGCCATCCCCCTTCTGGAAGAGGCCGTGAGCCGGGCGGTCTCGATGGAGAGGATGGGCGAGCACTCCATCCTGGTCGCGAGGCTGGGGGAGGCGTACCTCCTGGCGGGCCGCCTCGACGACGCGGGCCAGTCGGCGCGCACGGCGCTCGAGCTGGCCCGGGCGCAAAAGGAGCGCGGTCGTGAAGCATACGCGCTTCGTCTGGCGGGAGAGGTCGCTTCACGAGGAGCGGCGCCCGGTCTCGACGAAGCGGAGGCTTCCTATCGTCAGGCGCTCGCCCTGGCGGAGGAGCTCGGGATGCGTCCCCTCCTCGCTCACTGCCACCTCGGGCTGGGCAGACTCTACCGTCGAACGCGGCGGCGAGAAGACGCGGACCAGCATCTCGCCGCCGCGATCGGATCATTCCGATCGCTGGACATGCCGCAGTGGCGTGAGCAGGCGGAGTCCGAGCGGCGATCGCTAGCCTGACCGCTTCGCGCCTTCCGTCTCGATCCGGATCTCGGTGACGTCCAGACCGCAGCAGCGGGCCAGACGCTGGATCTCCAGGCGGAGCGCCTCCACGGCGTGGCTGCCGAGCTCTCCCGTGATCTCGAGGGTCTCGACCACGGCGTCGCGCCGGGCGCGGGCCGCGTCCGAGGCTCGCCTACTTCTTGGCCGCCCTCGCGGCCGCTTTCCACTTCTTGGCAAGGACTCTGACCCCTTTCCTGAACTGCCGGAGTAGCGCGCGCGTCTTCGGCGACTTGGGTGTGGCCGCGATGCTGATGAAGGTTCTGCCCTTCCGGTACGTTTCTTTGACCGCCAGATTCGCCATGTCGTCGCCTCCTGTTGGGCGTGGTCCGGGTGAGCCTGCCTGGCCCGTCGCTAGCTTCGGGCGTCCTCGACGGCGTCGAAGAACTCCTCGGCGTGGAACATGCGTGGCAGCGTGTCGATGTCGCGCAGCATGTAGTGGTCTTCGGACACGTCGTACTCTCCCACCATGTCAGGCGGCTCGCCCCGCGCCAGCCGGACGTACGTGACGGCCATGTTGCGCTTGCCCGTGAGGTCGAAGATGTTCGTGGCCGACGAGAAGCGGCCGGCATTGATCTCCGTGATGCAGGGGACGCCCGCGGCATTCTCCTTCAGGTCCGTGCTGAAGATGCCCGAGGCTCTCCGATCGAGGGCGCGGATGGCCTCCGCGCACGTCTCGACGACTCGAGGTTCGAAGACGGTCTTGGCGAGCGCCGCCACCGACGAGACCTCGGCGGGCTGGCTGCCGCTGCCCAGATAGGACAGCCGCTCGTAGGTCTTGATCAGCACGAGCTGTCCATCCTTCCACAGGCTCTGACAGCCGAAGTCCCGGCCGGGAAGATACTCGGAAAGCGTGAACGAGGATACCGGCACGCCGCGCATGTCTCGCCAGTACGCGATCCAGCTCGCCGCCTGGGCCGGGCTCGCCACGGGAATCGCCCCGAGGGCGCCCGCCCCCGTTCGGATGCGGCACCACACGCGTGAGGGATGTCCGAGTCGACGAAAGATCGCCTCGATGCGGGTGAGGCTGGTCACGGGATAGGTCTGCGGCGCCGGGATGCTCCTGGCCCGCAGGAACACGCTCAGGCCGTACTTGTCCTCGCACGCGGCGATGGTGGCCGGTCGCGGGAGGAACAGATGGTCGCGCAGTCGGTTGCCGGCGCGGCAGAGCTCGCTCACGTCGCGGTCGGAGGTCGGTATGAGGAGATCGACGCGCTCGGTCTTCAGGATGCGTTGCAGCGCGCGCATGCGCCGGGGATGGCCCGGGGGCGGGACGAGGTAGTTGCGCTCCGCCTCCGAATTCTTCAGGACGAACTGGTCGTCGTGGCAGCCGAGAATGGAGAGCGAGACATCTCCCGCTCTCAAGCTGCGGATGAGGTTGTTGCTCGCCCCGCGTCCGGCATTCGTAACGAGCACGCGAGCGATCATGGCGAGCACGCTACACGGAAGCTCAGACCTCCGCAACCCGCGCCGCCGCCGAGCTAGGGCGAGGTGCCGAGCTGTATCGTGCCCGCCTCAGCCAGTCGCTTGATCTCCTTCGCGGGATAGCCGAGCTCCCCGAGGACCTCCGCCGTGTGCTGGCCGAGGAGCGGAGCGGGGCGTCGGATGGCCGCGGGAGTGGCCGAAGCGCGCGCCGGGAAGGGGAGGGCGTGCACGGGGCCGAGCCCGGGCTGGTCGAACGTGGCCACGAGGCCCAGGTGCTGGACCTGGGGGTCCTCGAAGACCTCGTGGAACTCGTAGACGGGGCCGGCGGCGATCTGCGCCGCCTCGAAGCGGTCTATCCACTCCGCCGTGGGCGCCGTGGCCAGTCGCGATTCCACGTAGGCCACGAACTCGTCGTAGCGCGAGATGCGCTCGGCGTTGGTGGCGAAGCGCGGCTCCTTTTCGAGCGCGGGCTCGCCGAGCGCGCCGCAGAAGCGCCCCCACTGATCCTGGTTCATGATCACGATGTTGATGTAGCCGTCCTTGGTCTTGTAGGCGCCGCCGGGCGCGATGGCCGGGTTGCGATTTCCCTCGCGCTGGGGGCGCACGCCCGTATCGAAGAAGATGGCCGTCGGGTCCGGGAGGAGCGAGAGGCTCGAGGCGAGCAGGTTGACGTCGAGGTATTGCCCCGCGCCGGTGCGGAAGCGATGCACCAGCGCGGCGCAGACGCTACCGAAGGCGACCCAGGCCGCCGACAGGTCCGAGGTGGAGCCGGCGACCCGGGTGGGAGGATCGCCGGGATGACCGGTGAGCGCCATGAGCCCGCTCATGCCCTGGGCGATGGTGTTGTAGCCCGGGCGCTTGGAGTGCGGGCCGTCCTGGCCGAAGCCGGTCACCGACACGTACACGACGGCGGGATTGATGTCGCTGACCGCCGGGTAGCCCACCCCGAGCTTGGCCGCCACGCCCGGCAGGAAGTTCTCCACGACCACGTCGGCCCGGCGCGCCAGCTCGAGGGCGATCTGCACGCCCTCGGGGCGCTGGAGATCCACGGCGATGCCGCGCTTGTTGCGGTTGATGGCGCCGAAGGAAGCGCTGATGCCGTTCTTGCCCCGCAGCACGCGGAGGTCGTCGCCCACGGGAGGCCGCTCGACCTTGATCACGTCCGCGCCGAGGTCGCCGAGCATGGTGGCGCAGTACGGCCCCGCGATGACCCGCGAGAGGTCGAGCACTCGGATGCCCTCGAGCATCGTGCTCATGCTGCCGGCACCGTACGTCCTCTCGCCCACTCCCGCAGCTCCTCGAGCGTCTCGATGGCGATCAAGGGGGTGCGCGAGGTGATGAGGATCTCGAGGGTGCGGAGCGTATCCATGTCGGGATCTCAGTCTGGCACGATCAGGAGCCTCCACGCCAGAACTCCGTGCACGTCCGCTCGTGCTGCAGGGAGAGCCGCCCCGCCTTGACCACGAGTCGCCGGGGCGCCATGGTCGTCACGGCTTCGGCCGCCCGCTCCGTCTCCCACAGGACGAGATCGGCGCGGGCGCCCACCCGGAGCCCATGCTCGGGCAGCCGGAGCATGCGCGCCGGATATTCCGTCAGCATGGCGAGGATGTCTGCGACATCGCGCTCCGTTCCCATGTGCGCCGCGGCGGTCATGAGATAGCCCATGAGGGCGAGGTCGCCCGTGCCCATGGGCGTGAAGGCGTTCAGGATATTGTTGGTGGCCACGGCCACCGTGACACCCGCGGCGAGCAGGCGCTTGGCGGGTGCCAGGCCGCGCCGGACATTCCGGACGTCCTTCCGCCCCATGAGATAGAGATCCGTGGCGGGCAGAATGATGACGCCGATGCCCGCGTCTTTGAGAATGGCCGCGGTCCGGTCGAATTCATCCGGCTCGAGAGCCGCGAGCTCGCTGGCGTGCCCCACGGCCACGCGCCCTTGCCAGCCCCAGCGCGCGGCCTGCTCGGCCACGTAGAGCACGTCCATGTGCTCGGGCTCGTCGAAGAAGTCGATGTGAAAGTCCACGTCGACGTCGAACTCCCGGGCCAGCCGGAAGACGATGTCGATGTGGGCATGGGCGTCCGTGTCGTTGTAGGGGCAGCCGCCGATGAGATCGGCGCCGCTCTCCAGAGCCCGGGCGAGCAGCGCCTCCGTGCCCGGCGATTGGAGAATGCCTTCCTGGGCGAAGGCGCAGAGCTGGAGATCGATGGCCGGCGCGTACTCGCGCTTGAGGGGGATGAGCGCCTCAAGGGCCTTGAGGCCGACGATGGGGTCGACCTCGACGTGACTCCGCATGGCCGTGGTGCCCGCGCGCACGGCCAGATCGAGGGCCCGGCGCGCGCGGACGCGGACGTCCTCGACGGTGAAGCGGCGCTTGGCGTGCCCCGTCACCCGTAGCGCCTCCGCCACCGTGCCCTCGATGGAGGGCGTCCGCTCGGAGAGGAGCGCCTTGTCGAGATGGATGTGAGCGTCCACGAGACCGGGCGTGAGCAGGCGGCCGCCACACTCGACGGTCTGCTGGGCGGGCCGCACGGCCAGTGCGCCGATCTCGGCGACGCGCCCCTCGTGGGTGCCGACGTCCGCGAGCCGGCCATCGGGAAACCGACAGTCCTGGAGCAGGAGATCGAACCGTGGCGCCATCAGCGCGCCGCCGCGAGCGCCTCGAGGGCCTCCTCGAAGCAGGCGAGAGGCGCGCGCACCACGCCGGCGCCGATCTGGCCGGTCCCGGGCTTGCGCCCCGCGATGCCCGTATTGATGAGGGGCGTGATGCCGGTCTCCACGACCTTCCGCACGTCGATACCGACGGGACAGCCGCGATCGTCGAGGGCGGGGATGCGGAAGCGCGGGTGCTCGCCCACGCAGATCTCCGCCATCTCCTCCGTGACCGCGACGGCCTGTCTGAAGCCGCCGGCGCCCACGAAGGCAGCGACGGCGGGCGAGGCGGCCATGGCGAAGCCGCCGAGCCCTATGGTCTCGATGATGGCGCTGTCGCCGATATCGGGATTGGCGTCCTCGGGTTCGAACCCCGGAAAGTAGAGGCCCTGCGGCGTGTTGACGGGCGCGGTGAACCAGCGGTTGCCGAGCCCCGCCACGCGTATGCCGAAGTCCGTGCCATTGCGGGCCATGGTCGCCACCACGGTGGAGCCCGCGACATCGAGACACGGATCAGCCGAGGCCTTGGCGGCGGCCATGGCGAGATTGAGGAAGAACTGGTCATTGGTCGCCATGAACTCGGTCACGCGGACGAGGGCCTGTGCGTCTCTCGCCGCCCGGGCCAGCTGAGGCATGAGCAGGCGCGCGAGGAGCGAGGAGGCGGCGACGTTTCGCTGGTGCATCTCGTCACCCATGCGGAGGGCCTGGGCCATGAGCGCGCGAAGATCGATGCCGCCGCTGACGCGGATGGCCGCGCCCAGGAGCGGCCCCGCCTCGCCCTCGATCCAGCGCAGGCGCTCGATGACGCTCGGGTCGTTGGCGCCGAAGCGCAGGACCTTGCCGAGCCCTTCGTTGACCGTGGCGAAGGCGCGGCCGCCGGACTGGCGCTCCTCCACGAGGAAGACGGGCATGGAGGGCGTGACCATGCCCGTCATGGGCCCCGCCGCCCCCGCCGCGTGGCAGGGGGCGATCTCCACGTTGCCCTTGGCGAGAAGATCGAGCGCCTCGGCGTCGTCGGGCGCCCAGCCCTCGTAGCGGATGGCGCAGAGGACAGCGGCCTTCACGGTCTCGCAGGCGCTGTCCCAGGCGAGCGGAGGACCGGCGTGGAGTACGGTGCGGCCGGTGAGCCCCATCACGGTGCGGGCCGGCCCGCAGTCGATGAGCATCGGCTCAGCTCCGGTCAGTCGTCCAAGGACGGTCTGGTTGGCCGACGCGATCGTCACGTGTCGTCCTCGAGAACGGCGAGCAGGGCCGCCTTGCGCGGATCGCCGCCCGCCGGAGGAGACCACTGGACGTGAATCACCGAGACCCCGATCTGCTCGAGCTCCTCCGCGAAGCTCTCGAGCCCGCAGTTGATCACGCGAATCTCCTGGGCGAAGACGTCGCGGATCATGGCTCGGGGTTTGCGATGGCGGCGGCGGCGCGGGCGGCCTGGGCATTGGAGGGCAGCACCCACGCGCCGGCGCTCTCGAGCTTGGCCACCTGCGAGGACAATCCCTGCGGATCGCCCTCGGTGCCGATCACGCTGGCCACCACGTGCAGCGCGCGTCCGTCCTGCCTCGCGCGCTCTCGCGCGGCGCGCAGAGCCGGCAGGAGATCTCCGGCCGGATCGGCGGCCGCGCCATGACCCAGCACGATGTCGAGGAGAAGGACGGCCACCCGGGAGTCCTTGGCCAGCGCGGTTATGGCGTCGATGCGGGAAGTTGGATCGATCATCGGATGCGCGCGCCCGAGGGTGAATTCATCCGCGCCGAGGTCGACGATGCGGTGCACGCTGTCCACCCTCGGGCGGAGATTGCCGGAGACGGGGCCCAGGAGTGGTTCCAGGAGGAGCAGGGCCTCGTAGGCCAGCGTGCCGCCGGCATAGAGCCCATGCACCGAGCGCGGGCCGGGGCCGAGCGTCCGCCGGGCCTCCGCGATCCGACGACCGATGGCCGCACTGTCTCCGGAGAAGGGACGGGCCGTCCACGGCTCGTGTCGCAGCGCCGCGAGCGCCGCCTCCGCGGCGTCCTCGAGCGTGGAGACCATTTGGACTTTCTCGCCCGCGGAAGCGCCGATCTCGCCGCCGAGCAGGGCGACGACGGCCGGCTTGCCGAAGCCGCGGAGCCTGTCCTCGACCTGGCGCCGGATCTCCGGTGATGGCGGCTTGCCGATCACGATGACGAGCTCCGTCTCCGCGTCGTCCCCCAGCGCGTCGAGCGCGCCTAAGGTCATGAGCCCTCCCACGGCATGGTTCATATCACGGCCGCCCACGCCTATGGCCTGCGAGATGCCCTCGCCGCGGGCGGCGAGAAGGCAGGCGACCTGCTGGAGCCCGGTGCCCGAGGCCGCCACGAGACCGATCCGCCCGCGCGGCACGGCATTGGCGAAGCCGAGAGGCGCGCCGCTCAGATAAGCCGTGCCGCAGTCGGGACCCATGAGGAGCAGGCCCCTGTCTCGGGCGAGGCGCTTGAGGACCACCTCGTCCTCGACGCTGACATGGTCGCTGAAGAGCATGACGTGAAGTCCCAGGCGGAGCGCCTTGCGCGCCTCCGCGGCGGCCCAGGCGCCGGGCACGGAGATCAGGGCGAGATTGGCGCCCGGGAGCTGGCGGTGCGCGCTCTCCATGGTGCGCGGCAGGACGCGGCCCGCGGCGCTGAGCCGCCGCTCGGTGGCGGCCAGGAGCTCTTCGGCGCGCGCGAGGGCCGCGCGGGCCAGGCTCTCCGAATCCGCTTCGACGACGATGACGAGATCGTTCGGACCCGCCCTCTCCGCCTCGGCCGTGAGAAGTCCGGACTGGCGCAGGACGTCGTGGTTGGCCGGCGTGCCCATGAGGGCGGCGACTTCTCTGACCCCCGCGGACGTCCGGAGATCCCGCGCCAGGGCGAGGAGGGCGACGGAATCCTGGTAGGCGCTCTTCTTGACGAGGCCCGCCTGGGTCATGCGACGCTGCCGCGCTCGAGGGCGCGACCGGCGAGGCGGATGCCATGGAGCGTGTCCGCTCCCGAGGTGGCGCCCAACCGAGCCAGGCCCTTGGCGGCCCGCCTTGCCGCCTCGACGGACTCCGCCGTCACGACGGCCAGCACGGGCTCGGCGAAGCGCCCGGCCAGCGCCTCCAGCACGAAGTCCCGGGCGATGTCCGTGGTTCGAGTGCGTGCCGCGGCGGCGAGCGCGTCCGTGACTCGAGAATTCACGGCCAGCCAGTCCGGCCTCAGCCGGTGGAGGACGGCCAGCGCTCCGACCACGCAGTCATCTCCCGCGGGCGTCAGGCCCTCGCCGAGCCCGATGAGGGCACCCGCCGCCGCGGTGACCGCGCCGCCGTCGAGAGAAGCGAGGCCGCGCTCGAAGGCTCGAGCGGCGGGCAAGATGCTCGAACTGGTTGCTCGCGCGGCTTCCTCCAGCGCGTTGGGGGGGAAATCGAGACGGCCGGGCGGCATGCGGAGGTCGACGCATTCGGCGGCCGTCCAGTCGAACGCCCCGGCGCTGAGCGGCATACCCGGCGCTACCGTTCCACGCTCGGGAAGCCGCGAGAGCGCCATCGCGAAAGGGGCCGCGAGGAGCCCGGGTGCCTGGAGGGTGAGCAAGCGACCATCGGACCAGAGCACGTTGATCGCGCGCTCGAAGACCGAATGGACTCGACCGGCCAGCGAAGGGGCTCGATGCGCCCTCTCGCGAGTGTGGCTCCCCAGCCGGGTCACACTCAATTGGGACTGGGGGGGAGCGGCGCCGCTCCCGATGGAGGGTTGGTTCGGCTCGCCTCGCGGCTGCGCCTCACAGTGCCATCCCCAGACCCCCCCACCGAATTCACTAGCGGTGGGCGCGAGAATCCAGGCGGGCATGGCGATTGGGATCATACACGGCGTCCGAGATACGCGTCGATCACGGCGGGATTCTCCCGCACGGCCTGGGCGGGCCCTTCGATGGTGATGCGGCCACGCTCGAGGACATAGGCGCGATCGGCCAGGGCCAGGGCCTGGGCGGCCATTTGCTCGACGAGCAGTATAGTCACCCCTTCCGCTCTCAGCCGCTCGATGGCGGCGAAGACTTCGCGCACGAGCATGGGCGCCAGGCCCAGCGAGGGCTCGTCGAGGAGCAGCACGCGCGGACGCCCCATGAGGCCCCGCGCCACGGCCAGCATCTGCTGCTGGCCGCCCGACAGGCTGGCCGCCGGGCTGCCGAGCCTCCCGGCGAGAGCGGGGAAGAGCGAGAGCGCGCGCTCGAGGTCGGCGCGAATGGCCTTCTCATCGCGCCGGCCCGGGCGGGCCACGGCTCCGAGCAGGAGGTTGTCGCTCACGCTCTGATCGCCGAAGATCCCGCGTCCCTCGGGCACGAGCGAGATTCCACGTCGCGCCACCCACCAGGAGGGCCGTCCGGCGATGTCGTGGCCATGGGCGGCGATGCGACCGGCGGCGGGACGGAGGACGCCCGCGATGGCCTTGAGCAGCGTGGTCTTGCCCGCGCCATTTCCTCCGATGACCGAGACGATTTCCCCTTGCCGTACCTCGAGGGAGACGTCGTGGAGCGCGCCCACGGCGCCGTAGGAGACGTCGAGGCCGGACACGGTGAGGGCGGTCATGGGGCGGCGCCGAGATAGGCCTCGATGACGGCGGGGTCGCGCCGGATGTCTTGAGGGGCGCCGTCGGCGATGACGCGGCCGTAGTCGAGCACGGTGATGCGATCGGATACCGCCATCACCAGGTCCATGTGGTGCTCGACGAGAATGGCGGTCAGGCCGCCCTCCCGGCATAGCTCCGTCAGCTGGCGATCGAGCAGACCGATCTCGATGGGAGAGAGCCCGGCCGCGGGCTCGTCGAGCATGAGCAGAATGGGCTGGGTGGCCAGGGCCCGCGCGATCTCGAGCCGGCGCCTGAGCCCGGCGGGCAGGGAAGCCGCGTCCTGCGCGGCGAGGCCGCCGAGCTCCTGAGCCTCGAGGTGGGCGCGCGAGGTCGACTGGATCTCGGACTCGCGCCGCCGCGCGACCGGTGTCGCGACCAGAGCGCCGAGCACGGAGCCCAGTCGCGGGCCGGCCACGCCGACGGCGACATTGTCCCGGACGCTGAGCTCGCCGAAGAGCTGTGCGGTCTGAAAGGTACGCGCCACTCCGCGCCGGGCGACCGCATAGGGTTGAAGCCCCGCCAGGGATCGGCCCTCGAGGGTGAAGTTGCCGCGATCCGGCGTGTAGTAGCCGGAGAGCACGTTGAGAAGCGTGGTCTTGCCGGCGCCATTGGGGCCGATGACGGCGTGAATACTTCCCCGCTCGACCACGAGATCTGCCTCGGCGAGCGCGGCCACGCCGCCGAAGGACAAGCTCACGTCGCTCGCTCGGAGGAGAGGACCGACCCCCTCACCCTTCCCTCTCCCCCACTGGGGGAGAGGGTTAGTGGGTGGCTCGGCTCGGTGGGGCACCGTAGTGATCCCTCTCCCCTCTGGGGAGAGGGTCGCCGTTCGAGCCGAGACGCTCGCCTCGAGCGACGAGGCGAGGGCTGAATAGGTAGGGGCGGGCCGCCCACGGCGCGCCTTCGATAAGGCGCCGACCACGCCCTCGGGCAGCCAGTAGATCGAGATCAGGAGGAGCGTGCCGTAGAGGATGAGGCGATAGTCGATGAGCCGAGTCAGCAGCTCGGGCAGCAGAGTCAGGGCGAGGCTGCCCACCACGGGACCGGCGATGCGGCCGAGCCCGCCGAAAAGGAGCGCGAGAAGAAACAGGATGGAGGTCTGGAGCGTGAAGCTGTCAGGGGAGATATAGCCGTTGGCGAACGTGAAGAGAGCGCCGGCCGCTCCCGCGAAGGCGGCCGACACGGTGAAGGCCACGATGCGGACATAGTAGGCCGAGAGCCCCAGGGACTCGGCCGCGACCTCGCTCTCCTTCACGGCAAGAAAGGCGCGCCCCCAGGCCGAGCCTCTGAGGTTGGCGGTGAGCCAGAGCGCGAGCGCCGCGGCGAGCATCACCGTCCAGTAGTGGCTGCGCAGCGCGGGCTTCGGGATATTGAAGATGCCGCCCGGGCCTCCTGTCACCGAGCCCCACTCGATCAGCACGCCCTCCACGATGAGGCCGAAGGCGATGGTGACCATGGCGAGGTAGGGGCCGGACACGCGAAGGGCCGCCGCGGCGACGGCCGCGCCCACGACGGAGGTGACGACGATGGCCGCCACCATGGCCGCCCATTGGTTGAGCCCCGCGCGGGTGACGCACAGGGCGGCCGTATAGGCGCCGAAGGCATAGAGCCCCGCATGGCCGAGCGAGGTCTGCCCGGTGAAGCCCGCGAGGACATTGAGCCCCGAGGTCACGATGGTCAGGAGCCCGATGCTGATGGCGACGTAGAGATAGTACGTATTCGACGTGAGGAGCGGGATGGCGGCGGCCGTCCCGGCCATGACGATCCAACCCAGCCGCTCTCTCACACCCGTCTCGAGGGCTTCTGGCCCAGGAGTCCCCAGGGCCGGGCGATGAGCACCGCGATCACGAGACCGAAGCCCACGATCTCGCGGGCCCGCGTGGAGACGTAGCCGGCCACGAACGATTCCACGAGGCCATAGCCGAGGCCGGCCAGGATGATGCCGGGCGCGGAGGTCAGTCCCCCGATGATGGCCACCGCGAAGGCCTTGAGCCCGATGATGGTGCCCATCTGCGGCGCCACGTTGAGGAGCGGCGCGAGGAGCACGCCGGCGATCCCCGCGAGGAGCGCGGAGAGGGCATAGGCGACCATGACGGCGCGCGGGATGTTGATGCCCAGGAGCCCGGCCGCCTCGGGATTCCAGGCCACGGCCTTGAGCTGCTTGCCGTAGGACGTCCGGTGATAGAAGAGCTGGACCAGCCCCATGAGGGCGAGGCCGACCACCGGGACCAGGAGCTCTTGAGGGTAGAAGCCCACGGAGCCGACCATGATCGGCTTCTGCATGAGCGGCGAGGGAAAGGCACGGGCATCCTTGCCAAAGGTCAGCTGGGCCACGTTCTCGGCGATGATGCCCACGGCGATGGTGGCAAGGAGCCACGCCGGGGAGGCCCGCAAGAAGAAAGGACGGACGGCCACGCGCTCGACGAGGGCGCCGTAGCCGGCGAGGGCGACGAGGGCGATCAGGAGCGCCACGGGAAAGGGCCAGCCCAGCGCGACGAAGCCCGCGTAGGCCCCCACGGCCCCCGCCATCACGGCGTGGCCCTGGGAGAAGTTCATGGTCCGGCTGGTCACCCAGGTGATGTGGTACCCGAGGGCGACCAGCCCGTACATGCTGCCGAGGGCCAGCCCCGTGACGAGCAGCTGGATCGTCATTCGATGCGGGGTCCTCGAATGGCCCCCGCACTCCCCCGGTTTCGCGCTTCGGCTCGCTCTCGCGCTTGCACTACCTCGGGGCGACGGGAACGATCTTGCCGCCTTTCCACACGACCATGACGTAGTCCTCGTCCGTCAAGGCGTCGTGCTGCTCGGCCGTGAAGGGCCGCTTGTAGGACTTGATGAGGCCCTTGTACTCGCTCTTCAGGCTCTCGAGAGCATCCCGCACCTTGGAGCCGTCGGTGGCGCCGGCCTGCTCGATGGCGAGGGCGACGAGATGCAGGCCGTCATAGGCGTTGGCGGTGCCCACGGGCGCGATGACGTCGCCCGGCTCCTTGATGCCGTGCTTCTCGCGCAGCATCTTGAGCACGTACTGCCCGCGCTCGTTCTGCTTGCCGAAGAAGGTGTAGGTCTGCAGGAAGACGACGCCGTCGGAGAGATCACCCGTCAACTCGGCGAAGCGGCCGCCCGAGATCCCCCAGTGCGAGATCATGGCCGTGTCCCAGCCGAGCTTGGCCTTGGAGCGCAGAACCTGGGCGCCCTCGGGGGCATTGGCCACGAGCACGATGTGATCGGCCCCGGCGTTCTTGAGCCGGAGGAGCTGCGGGCTCATGTCCGGATCGCCCCAGTTGAAGCGCTCCACGCCCACCGCTTTGATGCCCTTTTCCCCGAACCACTTGGTCAGCCCCGTCTCGTTCGACTGCCCCCAGGGCGTGTTCTCGAGGAGGAGACCGGGCTTGCTCTTCTTCATCGTCTCCATGGCGTAGCGGGACAGGAACCGGTCGACGTAGTCGTCATTGGCGGAGACGCGGAAGACATAGTTCGGGCTTTGCCCGTTGCGCGTGATGTTGGTGCCGGCCGCCCACGCGCCCATGTACGGGGTCTTGAGCTCGTGCCAGACGGGCACCTGGGCCAGGGCCACGGTGGTGTGCAGCCCGCCGAACACGGCCACGACCTTCTCGCGCTCCACCAGCTCGCGCGCGATGGTGACGCCCTTCTGCGGATTGCCCTCGTCGTCGCGGATGACCAGCTCGAGCTTCCGGCCTCCGAGCACGCCGCCCTTGGCGTTGATCTCGTCGATGGCGATCTGGAGCCCGCGCTTGATGGCCTCGCCCGAGGCGGCCGAGCCGCCGGAGACGGCGGCGGAGAGCCCGATCTTGACCGGCTCCTTGGACTGGGCAAGCGCCGGTCCCGTCGTGGCGAACACGACGGACAGGAGCGAGGCGATGACGACGGCGAAGCGACGCATGCGAACCTCCTTGGCGGGTCGGGGCCTACTGCTTGGGGGGCGTGATCCCGTAGCTCTTGAGCTTGCGATAGAGGTGGCTGCGCTCGATGCCGAGCCGCTCGGCCGTGCGCGTCATGTTCCACTCGTGCGCGCGCAGCTCACCCAGGATATAGGCGCGCTCGAAAGCCTCGCGGGCCTCCTTGAGGGTCTTGTCCTTCTGGGCCTCTTCGGCTGTCCCGCCTTCTCGCGTGCGGAGGGGGGGCGGCAGGTCTTCGGGCCCGATGACGTCGCGGGGGGCCATGATGACGAGCCGCTCGACCATGTTCCTGAGCTCGCGGACATTGCCCGGCCAGTCATAGGCCAGGAAATAGGCCAGGGCCTCCACCGAGATGGTCTTGGGCCGCCGGCCGTTCTCGGCCGAGAAGAGCGAGATGAAGTGCTCGACGAGGGTCGGGATGTCTTCTTTTCTCTTGCGGAGAGGGGGCACCTCGATGGGGATGACGGAGAGTCGGTAGAAGAGGTCTTCGCGGAAGCGGCCGGCGGTGATCTGCTCCTGCAAGTTCTGGTTGGAGGCGGCGAGCACGCGCACGTCCACGCGTATGGTCTCCTTGCCCCCCACGCGCTCGAAGGCCTGCTCCTCGAGCACGCGCAAGACCTTGGCCTGGGTCTTGAGGCTCATGTCGCCGATCTCGTCCAGGAACAGGGTGCCGCCGTCGGCCAGCTCGAACTTGCCGCGGCGGCGCGCCACCGCGCCCGTGAAGGCTCCGCGCTCGTGCCCGAAGAGCTCGGACTCGATGAGCTCTTCCGGGATGGCCGCGCAGTTGACCTCGACGAAGGGCCCCTCCGCCCGCGCGGAGCGGGCGTGGACGGCGCGGGCCACCAGCTCCTTGCCCGAGCCGTTCTCTCCGTGGATGAGCACGCGGCCGTTGGTGGGCGCGGCGATCATGATCTGCTGGCGCAGCTCCTCCATGACCACGCTCGTCCCCACGATCTCCTGGCCGCGCTCGACGCGCATGAGCAGCTGCTGGTGCTCGCGCTGGAGCCGCGCATGCTCGAGGGTGCGGGTGACCACGAGCAGCATCTTCTCGAGCGAGAGCGGTTTCTCGACGAAGTCGTAGGCGCCGAGCTTGGTCGCCTTGACGGCCGTCTCGATGGTGGCGTGGCCGGAGATCATCACCACCGCCGCCTCCGGCCGCCGCTGCTTGATCTCGGCCAGGGCCTCGAGGCCGTCCATGCCGGGCATCCAGATGTCGAGAAAGACCAGATCCGGCGCCTCGTCGGAGAGTCGCGCCAGCGCTTCCTGGGCCGAGCCCACCGCCGTCACGCGATAGCCCTCGTCCTCCAGGACTCCGCGCAGGGTGGCCTGGATGGCGCGCTCGTCGTCCACGATCAGGATGTGCTCGCCGGGCATCAGGCGGTCCCCACGGGTGGCGCGCTCTCCACGGCCGCCGCCGCGGCCAGCCGGCCCACGGGCAGCTCGAGCACGAAGCGCGTGCCCTGTGGCGTGGCGTCCTCGACCCAGATCGTGCCGCCGTGATCGGTGACGATCTGGTGCACGATGGGCAGACCCAGGCCCGTGCCACTGGCCTTGGTGGAGAAGTAGGGCAGGAAGAGCCGCTCCTTGTCGTCGGCGGGGATGCCGGGGCCGTCGTCGGCCACCACGATGCGGGCCCGGCGGCTCTCCGGCAGCCAGATGGTCTCCACGGAGACCTGCCCCGTGCCGCTGACCGCCTCCACCGCATTGTCGACGAGGTTGAGCACGGCTCGTTTGATCTGGTCGGGATCCACGTCCACGGGCGGCATGTCGGGCGAGAAGGAGGACTTGATGGCAAGCTCAGGATGCGATTCGCGGTAGAGCACGACCACGCCCTCGAGCAGGCGCCCGAGATCGGTCTCCTTGGGCTGGA
The DNA here is from genome assembly GCA_036002485.1 of Candidatus Methylomirabilota bacterium. Classification (NCBI taxonomy): domain Bacteria; phylum Methylomirabilota (SeqCode); species Candidatus Methylomirabilota bacterium. The sequence goes on from DASYTI010000143.1 coordinate 28,211, forward strand.
GGGCGGGCATGCGCGCGAAGCGGGAGAACTCGTCCACGAGCTGCTTGAGCCCTTCCACCTCCTCGACGATGGTGGCCGTCGCTTCTTCGAGCAGGCGCTTGTCCTCGGGGCTCCGATTGGTGGACAGCCGCCGGCGCAGCCGCTGGGCGGAGAGCTGGATGGGGGTGAGCGGGTTCTTGATCTCGTGCGCGATGCGCTGGGCGACCTCGCGCCAGGCGGCCAGGCGCTGGGCCTTCAGGAGCTCCGTGAGGTCGTCGAAGACCAGCACCATGCCCAAGTACTTTCCGTCGGGCCCCTTGAGGGCGGTCGCCGAGGCCAGGAGGGTCACCGCGTGTCCTTCGCGGCGCAGATGGACCTCGCGCTCCAGCGTGCCCTCGCGCAGGCGGTTCATGCGCTGGATGAGGGCACCGATCTCCGCGTGGAGCGGGGTGCGCAGCACGGCGGAGCCGGGCTGGCCGAGGGCCGTCGCCCCGGTGACGCCGAGCATGCGCTCGGCGGCGCCGTTGATGGTCGTGATGTGGCCCGCGGGATCGAGGGAGAGCACGCCTGTGGCCACCGCCTCGAGCACGGTCTCGGTATAGTGCCGGCGCTGCTCCACCTCCTCGTGCTTGGCCTGGAGGTCGCGATAGGTCTCGCGCAGCTTGGTCTGCGAGGAGGCGAGGTCGGCCGTCATCCGGTTGAAGGAGTCGACGAGGATGCCGATCTCGTCGTCGGCGCGCACCTGGACCCGGTAGTCGAGATTGCCCGCGGCCACCGCCCGCGTGCCCTCGGCCAGCATCTGCACCGGCTCCGTGATGCCCCGGGCCAGGTAGAGACCGAACCACGTCGCCGAGAAGACGATGAGGAGCGTCAAGAACGAGAAGATCAGGATGTACGTTCCCTTGAGCGGTTGCTTGAGAAGCTTGCTCTGCTTGTAGTCCTGGAAGGCCTGGCTGATGCCCCGCAGCCTCGTCTCCAGGCGCTGCGGCACGTAGCTGCCCACGACCAGGGTCCCCACCACGGACTTCTCGCCGCGGATGGGCACGATGGCCTGGATCATGTCGCCCTGCTCGAGCTCGTGGACCGTGGTCACCTCCTGCCCCGCGAGCGCTTGCCGCAGCTGCTCCCGGTTGACCGAGCGCGTGAGCACCGAGGCGAGCCCCGGATCCTTGGCGTGGACCACGGCCACGCCGCCCCGGTTGAAGACGGTGACGGCGGCGAGCCCCAGGCGCTCCTGCTGGCCGTTCAGATAGGTCGTCAGGACCGGTCGCTGGGCGAGGCCCATGAAGCCTTCGCGGGAGACGACGTCGGCCATGTAGCGCGCGTGGCGCAGCACCAGGGCCTCCTGGCCCTGGTAGTACGTTTGCGCCACCTCTAGCGCAAGATCGAGGGGCCGCTCGACCTGCGGCTTGAACCATTGATCGATCGCCTTGTTGATGATGTTCGACCCGATGAAGACGATGAGGATGGCCGGAAAGAGGGCCAGGGAGATGAAGGCGAGGACGAGCTTGGCCTTGAAGCGCGAACCCAGGACCTTCTGCTTTCTCTCGAAGAAGAGCTTGACGAGATTGCGGAAGAGCAGGACCACGAGCAAGAGGAAGACGATCAGATTGAGATTGAAGAGAGCGAAGACCCCCAGATTCCAGGCCAGCGGCACGTCCGGGGCGTGGATCCAGACCCGGAAGCCCCACCACGCCGCGATGAGCAGGGTGAGAGCGCCCAGGACCAGCACGACGTTGCGCCGGCGCCTGCCGCGCTCGTCTACCGGCTCCCCGCGGGTGAGGGGGCTCACTGGCGCCTCGTCGGGGTGAGCAACGGTGACTGCACCCAGTCGGTCTCGGCCGCCTCCCCGTTGAAGCGGGCGAGCCAGGTGTTGACGCCATTGAGGGAGACGGCGGCGCGGAGGCGCACGAAATAGAGCTCGCGCGGGTCGAGGGAGGCGTCGGGGGCGAGCTTGCCCACGCGGAGCTCGGAGACCACGCGCTGGGCCTCGCGGAGCTGCTTGCTGACGAAGAGCTCGCGCTCCTCTCCCGCCGTCGAGGCGACCTTGTACTCCTTGGTGGCCGGGTTATAGGTGAGCTGGCGATCGATGGTCCGCGACTGGATGAGCCGGTTGCGGAATCGCTGCTGCCAGAGCTCGACCACGAAGCGCACGTGCACGGGCACGCCGCTGTGCAGGCTCTCGTGCAGGTCGGCGGGCACGGCGCCCAGGAGCACGCCCTGGACGGTAACGTCGAAGTCGTTCAGGAAGACCGAGAGGCCGGTGATGCGGAGGTCACTCTGGGCTCGGGAAACCGCGGGGGGCAGGCAGAGCAGGAGCAGCAGCAGGGCGACCAGGGCGATCACCCGCGGGCGCGTCGAGCGGGTCAGGATGGTTGATCTACGCATAGGCCGGGCACGCCATTATATCGTCGGGCCAGCCCGGGAGCTTGAGAAGTCCAGGCGGGACTACGGGGCGGCGAGGAAGCCTGGCTAGCCTGGACTATTAGCGAGACAACGCCACCCTCACCCAGCCCTCTCCCTCTTCGAGGGAGAGGGATTCATTTTTTGATCCCTCGCCCCCGGAAGGGGAGGGGGCCGCGGTTCGAGCTGAAGGGCGAAGCCCTGAGGGCGAGGGCTGAGTAGATAAGGGGGAGGCCAGGATACGGTACGCGCGCTCGTGAATAATTCGGGCTAGAGAGCGGCGATGCCCGCCTGCGGGGAAAGTTCCCCGCCGGGCACGAAGGTCGCCGGGTGAATCCGGGAACGGCTGGTGCGCGGACGGCGCTCGGCGGCGAAGGCCCGTCTCACGGCCGCGGCAAGCTCGTGGTTGAGGGCGTGCCCCCCGTTCTTGCCGGTGACGTGCGCGCAGAGCGGCCGCCCCAGCAGGTGGAGATCGCCTACCAGGTCGAGGATCTTGTGGCGGACGAACTCATCCTCGAAGCGGAGGCTGTCGTTGAGGACGGCGCGCTTGCCGACCACCACCGCATTGTCGAGCGAGCCCCCACGGGCCAGCCCGTTCTTCCTCATCGTCGGCACGTCCTTGAGGAAGCCGTAGGTGCGCGCCGCCGCCAGCTCGTCCACGAAGGCGGCTTCCGTCACCTCGAGGGATACGATTTGCTGGCCGATGACGGGATGGGGATTGTCGAGCGTGTAGGTGATGCGGAAGGACTCCGACGGCGTGATCTCGAGCCAGCGGTGGCCGTCGCCCACCCGGATGGGCCCGCGCACGACGAGGGGCCGGCGCGGGGCGGGAAGCAGCGCGGCGCCGGCCGAGTAGAGGAGATCCACGAATGGCTTGGCGCTGCCATCGAGGGCCGGGACCTCCTCCGCGTTGACGTCCACGACCAGATTGTCGATGCCGAGCGCGGCCGCGGCCGCCATGAGGTGCTCGATGGTGCGCACGCGGACGCCGAAGGCTCCCACCGTGGTCGCCGCGCGCCCATCGACGACGTGCTCGATGTCAGCGGGGACCAGGGTGCCGTCGGCTGCGCGGAAGAGAATGCCGGTGTCGGCGGCGGCCGGAGTAAGCGTGAGCTGAACCGGCTCGCCTGAGTGGAGACCTATACCTTCTACACTGACCTTCCGTCTGATGGTTCGCTGAAGGTCCATGTCCGGCGGCAGTACTAGCAATCGAGGTGCCACGGGTGGAGGATAGCCGCAAGATACCGACTTGACGGCGTTCTTTCTCCTCCGCCCCAACCGGCTATACGCGCTGCCGTTGCATGGATCACACGGCCTGCAGCCCTGCTTGTCTCATTTCCGCATCGATTGAGATCGGAGTCCGCTCTTCACGGGGCGCCCCCGGTGAGATCGCCATACCTGGATTGCAGAAGGGCCAGTCCCACGGGCCCGGCGGTCTCGGTTCTCAAGATGCGCGGCCCGAGGCCACCGACAATGGCCCCGGTCCGGCGGAGCGCCGCGACCTCTTCGTCGCCCAGGCCGCCCTCGGGACCCACGACGAGCGTGACACGGGGGCAGGGGGGAGGCGGCAGCTGCGGGCCCAGCGGCTCGGGCGCCCCCTCCCACAGACAGACGAGCAGACCGGAGGGCCCGCTCTGCGCGAGCCACGGGACGAGGCCCACGGGGGAAGCGACTTCGGGAATAATGCCGCGGCCGCTCTGCTTGGCCGCCTCCTTGGCCACGCGCTGCCAGCGCGAGAGGCGGGAGCCCGTGCGCCCCGGCTCCATGCGCACGACGGTACGCGCGGTGATGAGGGGAACGATACGCGCGGCGCCGAGCTCGGTGGCCATGCGGATGATCCCCTCCATCTTGTCGCCTTTCGGAATGCCCTGGGCGAGCACGAGGCGGCAGGGTGACTCGCTCGCTCGCTCCTCGCGCGCGAGGACAGTGCCCTCGGCGCCGCGCGGTCCCACCCGCTCGATCCGTACCGTCAATACGCCGCCGGCTCCGTCTATCGCCTCCACCACCGCGCCGGCGCCGAGTCGCAGCACGCGCGTGAGGTGACGGCTCTCCTGCGCGTCGAAGGCGACGTGGGCGCCCGAGACGGCCTCGGGGCGGATGTGAAAGCGGCTCACGGAGCGCCCGCCCGCAGCCGGAGCCCGGACCATCCCTCGATCACGAGCCGCTCCTCGAGCGCGAAGCCGGCGCCCCCGAGCGCCTCGATCACCTCGGCGTCCTCGTGCTCCAGGATGCCGCCCAGGATGAGCTGGCCACCGGGCGCGACGAGTCGCCGGTAGCGCGGGGCCAGGGCCAGGTGGGTGTGGGCGAGGAGATTGGCCAGAACGAGCGGGAAAGGAAGCCGATCGTGGAGCAGCTCGGGGCCGGCCAGGAGAAGATCGAGGCGGTCGGGGCAATCGTTCAGCGTAGCATTGCGGCGCGCGGCGGCGATGGCGTCGGGGTCGATGTCGAGACCCAGCACCCGCTCGGCGCCAAGCTTGAGGCAGGCCACGGCGAGGATGCCCGTGCCCGTGCCGATGTCGAGGACCAGGGCCGGCGGCCGCTCGCCGATCGCCTCGTCCAGCAAGGCCAGGCATCCTTCCGTGCTGCCGTGATGGCCGGTGCCGAAGGCGCGCCCCGGCTCGATGACGATGGTGACTCGGCCGGGCGCCTCGGCGGACTCCCAGGACGGGCGCACCCAGAGCCGGCGTCCGATCGCGCGGGGCGGGAAGGACTGCTGCCAGGCGCTGGCCCAGGCCTCCTCGACGAGCGGGGCGATCTCGATCTCGCCCTTCGCGGTCGCGAAGCCGAGGGCCCTGAGCTCGGCCGCATAGGCGGCCACGCCGGCCATGAGTCCGGTCGATGAGGCGCTGTCAGGAAAGAAGGCGCGGACCCGAGGCGGGTCCGCCGGACCCTCTTCCTCGACGACGCCGAGGGCACCCTGCTCCCACAGGAAGTTCGTGAACCCTTCGGCGGTGTCGGGCGAGGTTGGGACGGTCAGCTGCCAGAAGCCCATGGATCCAGGAACTCCTACCGCAGGCCTCGTGCCGTCTGCCTTCAGCCGCCGAAGAGCTTCTTCATCCGCTCGAGGAAGGAAGCGAGGAGGGGACCCGACGACTCCTTTGAAACCTCCCGGAGCTCCTCGAGGATCTGCCGCTCGCGCGCGCTCAGCTTCGCGGGTACCTCGACCACGACTTCGTAGATGGCATTGCCGCGGCCGCGCCCCCGCAGGTGGGGCATGCCCTTGCCCTTGATGAAGAGGCGCTGGCCCGGCTGGGTGCCCGCGGGCACGTGGAGCCGCGCCTTGCCGTCGAGGACGGGCACGTCGACCTCGTCTCCCAGGCACACCTGCGGATACGTCAACGGCAGCGCGCAGACGAGATCGGCGCCCTGGCGCACGAAGATCTCGTGCGGGCGGACATGGAGCAGCACGTAGAGATCGCCCGCGGGGCCACCGGCGAGCCCGCCTTCGCCCTCCCCGGTGAGGCGGAGCTGATTGCCGTCCTCGACGCCGGGCGGGATGGTGACCTTGAGGAGCTTCTCGCGCGCCACGCGTCCCTCGCCCTTGCAGCTCGTGCAGGGGTGGCGGTTGATGCGGCCCGCGCCCGCGCAGGCCGGGCAGGGCCTCGCCACGGTGAGGAAGCCCTGCGAGAAGCGGACCTGCCCCTGCCCGCGGCAGGTGGCGCAGACTTCCGGCGTGGTGCCCGTCTCCTGTCCCGAGCCGTCGCATGTCTCGCAGGTCTCGTGGCGCGGGATCTGGACCTTGGTCTCCGTCCCGCTGGCCGCCTCCTCGAGCGAGATCTCCAGACGGTACTGGAGGTCCTGGCCGCGCCGCGCGCGGGTGCGCCGGCCTCCGCCGCTGCCTCGGAAGAATCCCTCGAAGAGGTCCTCGAAGATGGAGCCGAAGCCCGCCTCGAATCCGGAGGGGGTGGCGCCCACGCTGCCGAAGCGATCGTACTGCGCGCGCTTCTCGGGATCAGACAGCACGCTGTAGGCCTCGCTGACTTCCTTGAAGCGCGCCTCGGCGGCGGGATTGCCGGGATTCTTGTCGGGATGGAACTGCCGGGCGAGGGTGCGGTAGGCCTTCTTGAGCTCGGCGTCATCGGCGTCGCGCCCGACGCCGAGGATGGTGTAGAAGTCCCGGGCCGCCACTAGGACGGGTCGGGGGCCATGGCCACGGTGACCATGGCGGGGCGGAGCACGCGCCCGTTGAGGGCGTAGCCGCGGGCCGTCTCGTCCACCACCGTGCCCTCGGGGGCGCCTGGTCCGGCGGGCACGCGCGCCACGGCCTCGTGTCGCTCGGGGTCGAAGGGCTGGCCGACCGAGGCGAACGGCGTCACCCCGACCTTTTCGAGGACGCGCAGCAGCTCGCGCTGAATCAGCTCGACGCCGGAGACGACGGCGGCGGCGCCGGGCTCGCTCCGCGCGGCGAGGAGGGCCCGCTCGAAATTGTCGAGCACGGGCAGGAGCTCGCGCACGAGCGACTCGGTGGCATAGCGCGTGTAGTCCTCGCGCTCGCGCGCCGCGCGCTTCTTGGCATTGTCGAACTCGGCGACGGCCCGCAGATAGCGGTCGCGTTGCTCGTCGGCCTCCCGGGTCTTGGCCTCCAGCGCCTCGCGGAGCTTCTGGATCTCGTCTTCGGCGGTCGGGAACAGCTCGTCGGCGTCAGTCATGATACAGAAAGTATAGCAGACACCCCC
>DASYTI010000144.1 GCA_036002485.1 Candidatus Methylomirabilota bacterium
CCAGCCGTAGTGGATCGAGGACGACTTCAACGAGCGGCGCGTGACGGGCCGACCGAAGCGTTCTCCTTCAAGCCACGCACGAGCTCGAGCAGGCGCCCGAGCGTGGCCAGCCGAGCGTCCAGCGTCTCACCCGCGGGCTCCACACGCAGTGTGGTCACCCCGGCCTGACGATAGGTCTCGAGGCGCCGGCGCACCATGGCCTCCGTGCCGAGGAGATTGGTCTTGAGCACCAGCTCGTCCGGCACGCGGGCCGCCGCGTCCTCCCGGCGGCCGTCCAGCCACAGGCGCTGCACCTCGAGGGCCATGTCCTCGTAGCCTGCCCGCTTGAAGGCGTCATTGTAGAAGTTGTGCTGGCGCGAGCCCATGGCGCCCAGCGTGAAGGCGAGCCCGGGCTTGCGCAGGGGGATGAGCCGCTCGACATCATCGGAGAAGGCGACAAATCCTCCCGCCTGCAGATCGAGCTGGGCGAGCGAACGGCCCGCGCGCTTGGCGCCCGTCTCCAGGTGATCGAAGAAGACGCGCGCATGCTCGGGCATGAATGAGGTGCCGAGCCAGCCGTCGGCGATCTCGCCTGTCATCTCGAGGCTCTTCGGCGACAGCGTAGCCAGATAGATCGGGATATTCGGTTGTGGCTTCGCCGCCGATCGCAACGCCTTACCCTCGCCCCCCGGCAGCGGCAGCTCGTACACGCTGCCCTTGTAGGAGACGCGCTCGCCGCTCGTGGCCTGGCGCACAATGTCGATGGTCTCGCGCATGCGCTGCACAGGCCGGTCGAAGCGGATGCCGTGCCAGCCCTCGATGACCTGGGGCCCGCTGACGCCGAGCCCGAGGAGAAAGCGCCCGCCGGACATCGCGGCCAGGCTCATGGCCGTCATCGCGACGAGGGCGGGCGTCCGCGTTCCCGCCTGCATGATCCCGCTGCCGAGCTGGATGCGAGAGGTGCGCGCGGCCACGAAGGCCAGCGGTGTCACCGCATCGTGGCCCCAGGACTCCGCGGACCAGACGCAGTCGACGCCGAGCCGCTCGGCCTCCACGACATAGCGGCTGGCATCTTCCCAGCCGTCGTTGGCGACGCGGAGCGAGATGGCGACGCGCATCAGCCAAGCGCCGCGGCAATCTTGTCGAGCTGCCGGGCGTGATCGAGGTCGTGCAGCCGAAGGAAGAGCAGGGTCTCCCGCCAGGTGAGCGTGCCGAACATCCCGTGCTCGATCTTCTGGTCGAGCCGTGCCATCGGATCGGCCCGCAGGACACGCTCGAAGAGCACCTCGCGGTCGCGCTCGAGCACCGCCCACCATTCTTGCGCGGTGTGCCGCGCGGCGCTCTTCTGGGGCCGGTCCTGGCCCGGCTCGATCGGAGCGAGCCCGTCGAGCACCCGCTTGATCTGATCGCCGAAGTGGTTCCCGGCCTCGACGACATGGGCCATGACCTCGTTGCCGGACCATTCTTCCGGGGCCGGCCGGTCCTGGAACCGCGCCGGCGGCACGGACTCGGCCCCCGCGCGCAGCTCGGCCATGGCCGCGCGGACCTTCTCGATGATGGCGGCCGGCGAGAGCTTGGCTCCCTGCGCCTCCAGGTAGTTCCTGATCCGCGCTTCCTCGTCGCTCATGTCGTGCCGAGTCTAGGGGGATGGTCTCGGCCTGTCAACGAGGGCCGGTAATTTGACTTGAAGCCCCGGCGGGGGTAGGTAGTGGGCCATGCGTTCGAGGCGCCTGGGGTCGACATTCCTGGCGCTCCTGCTCGTGGGGATCGTCGGCATTCTCACGCCGATTGCCCAGGCCAGCCCCCCGGATCCGTCCTGGATCCGGGGCATGTACGACGACGGCGACTTCGACGATGTCATCGGGCTGATCACATTCGGCTCGGGCCTCGTTGCTGAGATCGTCAGGCTGGAGATCCGGCCCGAGCTTCATGTCCTCACGGCAATTCTCACGCCTGACGACGAGCGCGTCCCTCCGCTTTCCCTCGCTTCCGCCCAGCCCCGAGCCCCCCCGGCCGCCTAGCCCACTCCTCTGTGATTGGCCACCGTGAGCGGCTCTCGAGCCGCTCGTCGATGGCACGCGCCGGCTATCCGCCGAGGATGGCCCGGTGGTTCTCATCGTTTCGGCCGATAGGAGTGCTACCTTGGCATTGACAAAGGTCGGAGAGATCGTTCAGAAGCTGAGGGAGGCGAAGGGATTGACCCAGCACCAGCTGGCAGAGCGCGCCCTGGTGTCTGACAGCTTCATCAGCATCCTGGAGGGCGGGAAGCTGGAGAGTACCCCGCCGCCCATGATTCTCGAGCGGCTGGCGAAGGCGCTCGACGTGAAGCTCGAGGCGCTGAGCGGACCCCCCTGAAGGGAGGGGTATGGCCACGCTGCAACCGGGAACGGAAACCATCCTGGTCGTGGACGATGATCCAGAGATGCTGGGCTTCGTGGCCGATGCCCTGCGGATGCAGGGCTATACCGTTCTGGCGACCATAGATCCGCGCGAAGCGCTTCGCTGGGCCCGCACGCACCCGGGACCCATTCACCTGCTCCTGTCGGATGTGGTGATGCCGCTGATGCACGGAGGAGAGCTGGCCCAGGAGGTCCGCGCCATTCTTCCCGGCATCAAGGTCATGTTCATGTCGGGAGCCAGCCCCGCCGAGGTGGCGGACCACGGCATCGGCCTCGCCTTCGGCCAGCCATACCTGGCCAAACCGTTCACCGTCGCCGCGCTCACAAACAAAGTGCGCGCGGCGCTGGACTACCGGTCGCCGTTTTCGAAGCCGCCGCCCACGTGAGCCAGGCAACCTATGGACGGAACCCCACCGGCCGACTCTCTGCAGGCTCCGGCGTCATGAGCTCTCGAATTGCGTCAAAGACCACGCTGAACTGACTGTCGTACCGTCGCTCGAGCTCCTCTAGCTTCCTCGCCAGTTCCGCATGCGATGAGAGGATCTGCCGCAGCCTTACAAAGGTCCGCATGATCTCGACATTCACCCGCACGGCACGCCGGCTGTGAAGCACGCCGGACAGCATGGCCACTCCCTGCTCCGTGAAAGCATGCGGCAGATACCTACGGCCCCCATGTCCTCCACTTGAGGTCGCAAATTGCGACCTCAAGTTTTCCGCCTCCTCAAACGTCAGTTGAAACATGAAGTCTGACGGAAAGCGCTCTCTGTTGCGCTGCACCTGCTCGTTGAGGCGCTTGGTTGAGACCGCTAGAGCAGGGCAAGGTCCCTATCAAGCAGTACCTTGTGGTTGCGAACGAAAACGATACATCGCTCGATTCGGGGCGCCGACGATAGCGCAAGTCGCTTCTTCATGCACTGCTTATGACAACACGAATATGAACTGTCAATCTGTGCCAGCCGAGATACACGAGGTGAGCCAAGGCCGCGCAGCGTAACTTGCGGCGCCAGTTTGGCACCTCAAATCGTTCATTTCCGGGCAGGAAGACCGTCGTCGGTTTGAGGTCACAAAATTGTGACCTCAAGATCAGTCCAGGGCACTCCGATGGCCAAGGCGCTCCGCCCGCCCCTTGGCCCGCGCCCCGCCCGCGTATACACTCCCCTCTGTGACCCCGCCCCCGGACCTCATCGGCGCTTCGCCCAAACGCAAGGAAGACCGCCGGCTCCTCACAGGCACGGGCCGTTACGTGGACGACTTGATGCGCCCCGGCACGCTGCACATGGCCGTGGTGCGGAGCCGCCATGCTCATGCCCGCATCATTAAGATAGCCGTGGAGGCAGCCCGGGCCCTGCCCGGCGTGGCCGCCGTCCTCACCGCAGCCGATCTGCCCGAGATCAAGCGCTCCATGCCCGCGGCCTATGGCGGCCAGTACAAGGGCCGGCCCTTCACCGTGCCCGTCCTGGCCCACGAGGTCGCCAACCACGTGGGCGAGGCGCTGGCCATCGTCCTGGCCGAGAGCGCCTATCAGGCCGCCGATGGCGCCGAAGCCGTCGAGGTCGAGTACCAGCCGCTGCCCGTCGCCTCCGACACGGAAGCCGCCGCCCGCCTCAAGCCCGCCATTCACGACTGGCCCGACAACACCACGCTGCCCGTCGGCGGATCCTATGGCGACGTGGACAAGGGCTTCGCCGAGGCCGAGGTCGTCGTCAGCGAGAAGATCCGCCACCCGCGCATGGCGGGCGTGGCCCTGGAGGGACGCGCGGCGCTGGCATATCACGACGCCGAGACGGGCACGCTCACCGTCTGGTCCGCCACGCAGAATCCCTACTCGCTACGCGATTCCCTGGCCGCCGTCCTCGAGCTGCCGGCCGAGCAGATCCGCGTGATGGTGCCCGACGTGGGCGGCGGCTTTGGCCCCAAGGGCTCCATCTATCCCGAAGAGATGCTGGTGGGCGCGGCCGCGCTCAAGATGGGCCGCCCCGTCAAGTGGATCTCGGGCCGTGGGGAAGACTTCCTCACCACGGGCCACGATCGCGATCAGATCCACGAGGCGCGCGTGGGCTTCAAGCGTGACGGCACCATCGTGGCCGTGGACGATTCCTTCCTTGCCGACGTCGGCGCCTATCCGGTCGAGGGCGAGAGCCTCACGCTCAACACGGTGAACCATTTCTGCGCGCCCTATCGCGTGGCGCACTTCCGCGGCCAGGGCAAGAGCGTGGTCACCAACAAGACGGTGAACGGCGCCTATCGCGGCGCGGGACGCCCCGAGGCCAACTTCGTCATGGAGCGTCTGATGGATCTGGGCGCGCGCAAGCTGGGCATCGATCCGGCCGAGCTGCGCCTGCGCAATCTCGTCAAGCCCGAGCAGATGCCCTACAAGCCCGGCCTCGTCTACAAGGACGGCACGCCCATCGCGTACGACCCGGCGGACTTCCCCGGCTCCTTCCGGCGCGCGCTCGCCCTGATCGACTACGACGAGTGGCGCAAGCGCCAGAAGCAGGAGAAAGGCCATCGCCGCATCGGCATCGGGCTTTCCTGCTACGCGCAGGGCTCGGGCCTCGGCCCCTATGAAGGCGCGACGGTTCGCGTGGATCCGAGCGGCAAGGTCTATGTGATCATCGGCGTGACAGCGCAGGGCCAGGGGCACGCGACCACGCTGGCCCAGATCGCCGCGGCCGAGCTGGGCGCCAATTTCGAGGACGTGAACGTGATCGCCGGCGACACCAGCCTGTTCCCCTTCGGCATGGGCACGGGCGGCAGCCGCGTCATGGCCAATGCCGGCCCCGCCGTGGCCCAGACGGCGCGCGAGGTGAAGCAGAAGGCCCAGCGCGTGGCCGCGGATCTGCTCGAAGCCGCGCCGGAAGACATCCGCATCGAGCGCGGTGAGGCCTTCGTGGTCGGCACGCCGAGCAAGAGCATCACGCTGGCGCGTCTGGCCCTGGCCGCCGTCAAGTCCAAGGCGCTCAAGCCCACGCCTCAGATGCCCAGGGCCGAGCCCGGGCTGAATTCCTGCACCTATTTCCATCCCGCCACGGTCACCTGGGCCTTCGGCACCCAGGCCGCCGTCGTGGACGTGGACGTGGATTCCTGCCTCGTGCGCCTGCTGGCCTACGCGGTGGTCCACGACCCGGGGCGCGCCATCAATCCCACGATCGTGGAGGCGCAGCTTCAGGGCGGCGCCGTCCAGGGGCTGGCCGCCGGGCTCATGGAGGGCCTGGTCTATGACGAGGCGGGCCAGCTCCTGACGGGCAGCCTCATGGACTACGCGATTCCGAAATCCGACGACGTGCCGTCCATCCCCGTCGCCCTCACCGAGCACCGATCGGTCATCAATCCGCTGGGCGTCAAGGGCGTGGGCGAGAGCGGCGCCATCCCCGGCGCGGCGGCCATCGTGAACGCCGTCGAGGACGCGCTGGCCGACTTCGGCGTCGTGCTACGCGAGGCGCCGGCCACGCCCGCGCGCATCTGGCAGGCCATGCAGCAAGCCCGCCGTGGATAGTCCACCCGATGCGGGAAAACAGAGCCCACCCTCACCCTGCCCTTATATGATGGAACCGCAGCATCGAGCAGCGGCGGTAGAGTTCACGGTGCCCGTGGGACGAGGACCCCACCCTGCCGATCCCGTGGAGGATCTGGGAGAGACTGTCCCGCTCGCGAGGCGAACG
>DASYTI010000145.1 GCA_036002485.1 Candidatus Methylomirabilota bacterium
ACGGGGACAGGTAGCGACCTACGGGCAGATCGCGGCATGGCTCGGCTTTCCCCGGCATGCGCGCATGGTCGGACACGCGCTCCGGAGCGTGCCGTCCGGCGTGCCCTGGCACCGGGTGGTCAACGCGAGGGGCGGGATCAGCCGTCGCGCGGCCGTGGGCAGCGTGGTGACGCAGCGGATCCTCCTCGAGCAGGAGGGCGTGCGCTTGCACCGAGGCCGCGTGGCCCTGGCCCGCCACGGCTGGGAAGGGCCGATGAGACGGCGCCCGCGATGGGACCCTCGACCTGAGCGGCGCGGCTCGCGAACAACGAAGCGGACTTACGGAGGATGACATGCGCCTCGGCTTGAACATGGGCTACTCGGGCTCCGCGCTCCGCATCGATATGCCCCTCGTCCTGGAGGCCGACCGGCTGGGCTTTTCCTCCGTGTGGTCGGCCGAGGCCTATGGTTCCGACGCCGTGACGACCATCACCTGGGTGGCCGCGCTGACCAAGCAGATCGGCGTGGGGACAGCCATCATGCAGATTCCCGCCCGGACCCCCACGTTGACGGCGACCACGGCGCTCACTCTCGACGAGCTGTCGGGCGGCCGCTTTCGCCTGGGGCTCGGCGTCTCGGGGCCGCAGGTGGTCGAAGGCTGGCACGGCGTACCCTTCGGCAAGCCGCTCCAGCGCACGCGGGAGTACGTCGAGATCGTCCGCTCGGTGTGGCGGCGCGAGAAGCCCGTCGAGTTCAAGGGGCAGTACTACCAGATCCCGTACGCGGGCACGGACGCGACCGGACTGGGGAAGCCGCTCAAGTCCATCCTCCACGGCCGCGCGGACATTCCCATCTATCTCGCCGCCATAGGGCCGAGGAACGTGGCCCTGGCCGCCGAGATCGCCGACGGCTGGCTGCCCGTCATCTTCTCGCCTCAGCGCATGGCCGTCTTCAAGGAGTCGCTCGAGTCGGGCTTCGCGCGCGCGGGCGGCGGCAAGTCCCTCGCCCGCTTCGACCTCGCGCCCACCGTGCCCGTCGTGCTGGGCGACGATGTCGCCGCCTGCCGGGCCATGGTCAAGCCGCGCCTCGCCCTCTACGTGGGCGGCATGGGGGCGCGCGGGCGCAACTTCTACAACGATCTCGTGTGCCGCTATGGCTATGAGGGCCCCGCCAAGACCATCCAGGACCTCTATCTCTCCGGCAAGAAGGAGGAAGCGGCCGCGGCGGTGCCGGACGCCCTCGTGGACGAGGTGGCGCTCTGCGGCCCTCGTGAGCGCATCCGCGAGCGCCTCGAGGTCTGGAAGTCCTCCGGCGTGACGACCCTGATCTGCGGCGTGGGCCAGGTCGAGGCCCTCCGCGCCATGGCCGAGCTGGCGCTTTAGCCTTTTCATGAAACCGGAGGTAAGGCGTGTTCAGGCCGCGCTCGATGCGCTCGGCCTCCAGCGGCGAGTCATCGAGCTCGAGCGCTCCGCGCACACCTCCCAGCAGGCGGCCGACGCCCTCGGCGTCGCCGTGGGGAGCATCGCCAAGTCGCTGGTCTTCACCGTCCACGAGCGGCCGGTCCTCGTGATTGCCTCGGGGGCCAACCGGGTGGACGAGGAGAAACTGACGATTCTCGCTGGTGGTCCGGCGCGACGGGCCGATGCCGACACCGTCAAGCGGGCCACGGGGTTCGTCATCGGTGGCGTGGCGCCCATCGCGCACGAGACGCCGCTCGAGATCTTCATCGACGAGGATCTGCTCCGGCTCGAGCTCATCTATGCCGCGGCGGGCGTGCCCGAGTGCGTGTTCCCCCTGAGCCCGGCCGAGCTGGTGCGGGCCACGGGAGGCCGCGTGGTTGACGTCAAGGAGCAGAGGAAGCCAGTTATCAAGGGAGAAAGGCCATGAAGCTCAAGGACAGGGTCGCCATCGTCACGGGCGCGGGCTCGGGTATAGGCCAGGCCACTGCGCTGCTCTTCGCCCAGGAAGGCGCGCGGGTGGGCGTGGTGGACCTCGACGCCGACGCCGCTCGCGGGACGGCACAGCAGATCGAGAAGGCCGGCGGCCAGGCTCTGGCCCTGACCGCCGATGTCAGCCGCAGCGAGGACAATCGCCAGGCGATCGGCAAGGCGGTCGCGGCGTGGGGCCGGCTCGACATCTTCTACGCCAACGCCGGCGTACCGCAGTGGCCCGGGGCCGTGGAGGAGGTGGACGAGAGCGTCTTCGACCGGATCATGGCCGTCAACGTCAAGGGTGTTTTCCTGGGGGCCAAGCATGCCGTGCCCGTCATGAAGAAGCAGAAGAGCGGTGTCTTTCTCATCACGGGCTCGACGGCGGCCCTCAAGCCGCGCCCCGGCGGCCAGTGCTATGCGGCCTCCAAGGGCGCCGTGACCACCATGACGCAGAGCCTGGCCCTCGAGCTGGCGCCCTTCGGCATCCGGGTCGTCGTCATCGCGCCCGTGGCCACCGAGACGCCCATGCTGCCCACCTTCATGGGCAAGAAGGAGGTGGACGAGGAAGGCATGCGGCGCTACGTCGCCACGGTGCCGCTGGGCCGGCTCAACCAGCCCGCGGACATCGCCAAGGCCGCCCTCTTCCTGGCCTCCGACGACGCGGCCATGGTCACGGGGAGCTGCTTCCTGGTCGACGGAGGCCGCTGCGCGTGAACGTCGTTCCCCTGGCCGCCGACTCCCTGGGTGTCCGCTCGATGGCGACCTATGTCGAGTGCGGGGCCACGCGCATCCTCATCGATCCCGGCGCCGCCCTCGCCCCCAACCGCCATGGCCTGCCCCCCGCGGACGCGGAGTGGGACGCTCTCAAGCGCGCCAACGACCGCATCTCTGGCTACGCGGCGCGGGCGGGGCTGGTCTTCATCAGCCACTACCACGAGGATCATTTCCGCTACGATCCCGGCCTCTATGCCGGACGCACGGTGTGGGCCAAGGACCCGCATCGGATGATCAATCCTCGTCAGGCCGAGCGCGCCGACACGCTGTGGAAGAGCATCGCGGCGGTCTCCCGGCTGGACTCGGCCGAGGGCCGGAGCTGGGAGACGGCCGATGCGCGGCTCAGCGCCTCGCCGCCGCTCGCCCACGGCCTCGAGGGAACGGGGCTCGGCTATGTCACGGCCCTCACGGTGACCGACCTGCGCGAGGGCACGCGCTTCGTTCATGCCTCGGACGTCCAGGGGCCGCTTTCGCCGGTGGCCGGCGCTTACCTCATCCGTCAGCGGCCGACGCTCCTCTATCTTTCGGGCCCGCCCGCCTATCTCGAAGGGCAGCTCGGACGGAAGCTCATCGAGCAGGGCATAGACCAGCTGCTCCATGTGGTGGAGCAGACCGGCTGCCGCGTGGTCATGGACCACCACGCCCTGCGCGCGCCGGACTATGGCGAGCGCTTTCGGCGGCTCTGGGACACGGGGCATGTGCTGACCGCGGCCGGCTTTCTCGGCCTCCCGGACGAGGTCCTCGAATCGCGACGGCGCGCGCTCTGGGGCGGATCGCGCAAGCCGGCTCGCCGCATGGCGCCGCGATTGAAGAGCGCGGAGCCGTCCGCTATCATGCGCGATGGACGTCAACGCCGGAAGGCGAAAGGAGGCTCGTCGGCATGAGTGACAACAAGACGCTCGGGGTGGGGGACACCGCGCCCGAGTTCACCATGAAGACCATCGGGCTCAAGGAGGTCAGCCTGAAGGACTTCAAGGGCAAGAGGGTCGTGCTCCTGTTCTACGTGCTCGACTGGACGCCCGGCTGATCCAAGTGCATGCCCGCCTTCGATCGTCGCGCCAAGGACTTCGAGGCGGTCAATGCCCAGGTGCTGGGTATAAGCACGGACA
Organism: Candidatus Methylomirabilota bacterium; assembly: GCA_036002485.1. Taxonomy (NCBI): domain Bacteria; phylum Methylomirabilota (SeqCode); species Candidatus Methylomirabilota bacterium. Next base: position 3,794 of record DASYTI010000145.1, read on the forward strand.
GCCCGTTCAGCCACGAGAACTGGGCGAAGTCGGTGGGCATCTCGAACTATCCGCTCCTCTCGGACGTGCACCGGACGGTCAGCAAGGACTACGGCGTCTACTGGCCGGACTGGAATGCCAACGTGCGCGCCACCTTCATCGTCGACAAGCAGGGCAAGGTCGTCTTTGCCGAGCGCTATGGCAAGGGCGAGCTTCCCGACCCGGACAAGATCCTCGAGGAGCTCAGCAAGCTCCCATAGCGGGCGGTAGAACCACCGCAGGCCGCTCAAAAAGGTCCAGATGCGAGGCGGCGCCCGAAGGTCGCAGGTGAGGCGTACTCTCTGTACGTTGAACCTGCGGCCGAGGGCGCCAACGAAGCAGATGGGCCTTTTTCAGCGGCCTGCTGGCCGTCGGCTTGTCAGGGTGACGCCGGTGAGAACCGCGGCGCCGCCCACGAGCGCCAATCCTCCGATCCGCTCTCCGAGCATGACCCAGGCGAGGAGCACGCCGACCACGGGCTGGAGATTCAGGAATATGGCCGAACGACTCGGCCCCAGCGCGCGCACCGCCTCGTACCACCACACGTGCGCCACCGAGCCGAGAATGGCCTGATAGCCCACGACCGTCCACGCCACGGGTGAGGCGAGATTCGGCCGCGGAAAGAAGCTTGCGGTCAGGAGCGGCAGAGGCAGCAGCATGATGGAGCCGAGGATATAGGCCGCCGTGGTCGCCACGGCGGGCGAATGCCGGGTCAGCACCCGCTGGCCGTAGACCGTATAGATCGTCCATCCAATCTGTCCCGCGAGCAGGATGAAGTCGCCCGGGCGAAGATCGAGGTGCATGACGGCCCGCCAGCTCCCCTTGCTGATGATGAGAACGACCCCGGCCGCCGAGCAGGCCACGCCCGTCCACTGTATGGGAGCCAGCCGCTCCTTGAGATATAGCCGGGCGCCGATGGCGACCATCACCGGCGTCACGGGCTGGAGCAGCACGGCGTTCGAGGCCGTAGTGAAGGCGAGGGCCAGATAGGTCGCGCCCGTCGAGACGAAGATTCCCGCGAATCCCAGGAAGGCCAAGGGGCCGAGGTCGCGGAGACGGAGGGCGTTGAACTCGCTCCATCCGCGCCGCGCGAGCAAGGCGCCGAGGAACACGGACGCGATGCTGCAACGGAGAGTCACCAGGACGAGCGGGGGAAATGCCGATAGCGCCAGCTTGGCGAAGGCGGGATAGGAGCCCCAGAGGGCGGCGATCAGCGCGAGGGCGGCGTAGGCGCCGGTTTGACCCGGACCGGGCACCCGCCTATCATAGCGCGTCCGTCATGGCCGACTATGTCCTCGAGCGGCGTCTGTGGCTGCCGCGTCCGCGAGCCGACATCTTCGCCTTCTTCGCCGAGCCTCGAAACCTTGCCCACGTGCACCCGGCGTGGGCGCGGCCCACGTGGCTCGTCGACCCGCCGGCCCGACTGGAGGCGGGCGCGCTCCTGGACTTCACCGTGCGCGCCGCGGGGCTGCCCACGCGCTGGCGCGTCATGGTGCGCGAGTTCGACCCGCCCTTCCGCTTCGTGGACGCCCAGCTCTGGGGGCCCTTCGCTCGCTGGGAGCACCGGCACCGGTTTCTCGAGGAGAGGGCGGCCACGGGCGGCGCGCCGGGAACGTGGGTGGAGGACCGGGTGACCTACCGGCTCCCCCTGGGGCCGCTCGGCCGCGCCGCCCATGCCATGGGAATGGGGCGACGGATCGTGGGCCTCTTCGACTACCGGGACGAACGGCTCCGCGAGCGCTTCGGCGACGCCTGATCCCGGAAGGAATCGAGGATCAAGCCGCCGAGGGCAGCTCGATGCCGAGGGCAGCCAGGCGCGGGCGCACCCGCTCCGTCAAGAGCCCGAGGCGCGCCAGGTTGTTGACCATGGCCGCGTGCATGTCCCGCCTGAAGTATTTCCTGAACACGCCGTAGTCGTTGCGCGCGGCCACGTCCCGGCGATAGGCCTGCACCTCGCGGATCTGGGCGGGGGAGAAGCTCATGTCGCGGTAGGCGTCGATGGGGAAGAAGCCCGTGAGCACCTTCTCGATGGCCACGCAGGTGAAGTCTTCCATCTCACGATGCTCGGTGGGGCTCGCCTCGCGAATGACCTCGGGCAAGGCGAGCATGCCGAAGCCCATGTGACGGGACTCGTCCTGGAGGATGCGGCGGCAGATCTCCTGGAGGAGCGGGTCGTGGGCGCATTCGCCCATCATCTTGAACATGGAGACGGCGAAGGTCTCGGCCACGAGCTGCAGGGCGATGGTCTTGATGTACCAGCGCGAGTCCGTGAGGATGCTGTCGAAGAGCACGCGCTCGTTCTCCGGCATGGGGTAGTGGAGGCCGTTCAGGCGGGTGGCGATGTAGCGCTCCAGCACCTCGTTGTGGCGGGCCTCGTCCATGACCTGGGTCGCCTGGAAGAACTTCTGATCGGTGCCCGACACGGTGTCCACGAGCTGGCTGCAGGCGAGGAGCGCCCCCTGCTCGCCGTAGACGAGGACGGAGAGCCGCCAGGCCGTGATCCGCTGGTTGAGCTCGACCCGCTCCTTCTCCGACAGCTTGTCCCAGAGGGGGCTGCCGTAGATGTCCACGAGCTCGTCGGCGAGGGGGCGGCCGTCCTCCGGCTCCGGGGTATCCCAGGCGATGTCGCGGGAGGCATTCCACTGATCGCGCTTGGCCTTCTCGTAGAGGCC
>DASYTI010000146.1 GCA_036002485.1 Candidatus Methylomirabilota bacterium
CGGCTTGGCCCTGGCCCCGCCGGGCAATCCGGAGCTCGAAGGCCGGGTGCAGCGTGCGGTCCAGCGTGCCCGACCACCACGAGCGTATCGAGCCCTCCGTGCCCGCGACGTGGAGGAGCTGGTGGTATTCGAAGCCCGCCAGCGTCTCGGTAATGATCGCGTGAGCCTGGCCGGGGAAGCGCAGGACAGCGCTGAAGTTGGCGGACATGCCCGCGCGGCCGGACTCGGCCGCGCCAAACGCCTGCACCGAGAGCGGATCGCCGAGGCCCTCGAAGTACCACATGGTGAAGTCGAAGAAGTGCACCGGCTCCTCGAGGATCCACGAGCCGACGCGCTGGGCATCGTACCGCCAGCCGCCCGACCCCGGCCGGAACGGGAAGCGGAACAGCGAGAAGGCCAGATAAGCCGGCGTGCCGATCTCCCCGGCGTCGATCAGGGCCTTGACCTTACCGTACTGCGCCGAGAGACGCAGCTCGTGGCCGATGGTCAGGACGCGCCCGCTCTTTCGGGCAGCGGCGAGAAGCCTGTCGCAGTCCTCCATGGTGGTCGCCATGGGCTTCTCGAGCAGCACGTCCTTGCCTGCCTCGAGGGCGGCCGTGCCGACCTCGGCATGAAGGTGATTCGGTACCGCCACCGCGACGGCGTCGAGGTCGGGCCGGGCGAGAAGGCTTTGATAGCCAATGTCCACGGGCACCCCGGGGAAATCCTGTCGCGCGGCCGACGCGGTCGCTTCGCTCGCGCAGGCGATAGCGGCCAGGTCCGCGCCCGGCGCCTCGGCGATGGCCGCGGCATGATGCCGGCCCCAGAGACCGTAACCGATCAAGCCGAAGCGCACGGGCCGGCCCCTATCCTTTGAGGGCGCCGGTGACCAGCCCGCGCACCACGTATTTCTGAAGGGCCAGCACCAGGAACAGAGTGGGCAGCAGACCCAGGAGGCAAATGGCCATCATGAGGGTGAAGAACACGAAGTAGTCGGAGACCAGGCCGGCCAGGATCACGGGCACCGTCATGAACTCGGGGCGCGAGACGAGAATGAGCGGGATGAGCAGCTCGTGCCAGGAGATGATGAAGAGGATGACGCCGCAGGCGGCCAGACCCGGCGCGGACAGCGGCAAGACGATGCGCAGGAAGGCCTGCCAGCGGGTGCATCCGTCGATGCGGGCCGCGTCTTCGAGATCCGACGGGAAGGCCGAGAAGTAGGGCACGAGGATGAGGACGGCGTAGGGGAGGAGCAGACCCACCTCGGCCACCACGATGCCGCTGAGGGAGTTGAGCAGGCCGTAGCGACGGAACAGCACATAGAGCGGCACCATGAGCACGATCAGCGGCACCATCCGGCACACCACGCTCACCTGCAAGAGCGCCTGAGTCCAGCGAAGGCGCAGCCGGGCCAGCGCATAGGCCGACAAGCTGGCCGTCGCCAGCGTGACCATGGTCACGGCGAGGCCCACGAGCAGGCTATTGAGAAAGGCGGCGGGGAAGCGTTCCACTGACTTGGGTAGATACGTCACCTGCTCGAAGATCGGTCCCTTGCTCCGGCCGCCGGAGAGGATGAGCCGGAAGTTGGCCAGGGTGTACGCCTCGGGCAGCAGCGCGTGGACGTTCTTCTGCATGCTCTTCTCCGACTGGAGACTTCCCAGCACCACCGGGACCAGCGGCAGCAGGAGAAACGCGATGGCGCACAGGTTGGCTACCCACAGGAAAAGGCGCCGCGGAAATGACAGGCGAGTCATATTCGCCGTGCTATCTCTCCCTCTCCCCCATTGGGGGAGAGGGTAGGGTGAGGGGGTAGGAGCCTGGCCTCACGCATACTCGACACGACGGTAGACGAGCTTCACGTAGGCAATCGCGACGAGTCCGACAATCACGGCCAGCACCCACGCGGAGGCCGCGCCGAGCCCGATGTTGAAGGGCGGCTGAAAGGCCATGCGGTACGTGTACCAGGCGGCGACCCAGGTGTCATTGCCGGGGCCGCCCTGCGTGATGGCGAGGATCTCGTCGAAGACCATGAAGCTGAAGGTGGTGCGGAGGATCAGGGTCACGGCAATCACGGGCCGGAGCAGCGGCAGGGTGAGCCGCCACAGGCTCTGCCACGACGAGGCGCCGTCCACCGCCGCCGCCTCGTAGATCTGAGCGGGGATGCCCTGAATGGCCGCGTGGTAGAGAAGGATGTTGAACGGCGTGGTCCGCCACACATAGGCGACGATGACGGCGGCCGTGGCGAGCCGCGGATGGCCCAGCCAGTTGATGTAGTCGGTGATCAGCCCCAGCTTGTGGAGCGCCCGGTTCAGGTAGCCGTACTGGGCATTGACGATGAAGGACCACAGGAGCCCGTTGACCACGGGCGGCACCGCCCACGGGATCAGGATCAGGACGCGCGTGATCCGCGAGAGCCACACGCGCTCGTCGCTGATGGTCAGGGCGATGGCCAGACCGATCACGAGCTCGAGCACCACCGAAGCCACCACGAAGACCACGGTGTGGCGCAGAGAGAGCCAGAACACCTCGTCCTGGAACAGCCGCGAGAAGTTCGCCAGGCCGGCGAAGGGGAACTCGCCGGCGCGGAGGTGGCGGATGCTCACCTCGTGGAAAGAGAGATAGCCCGCGAAGCAGATGGGATAGGCGAGGACAAGGACAAGCCCCGCCAGAGTTGGAACATTGAGAAGGAACGCGAGCCGGCCCGCCGAGAGCTCGCCCCGCCTGCGCGCTCGACGCGGGCCGTGGTCGGGACGAACCGAGCTCTCCGCCCGGTCCGTCCCGGTTCCCGGCGTCATCAGCCCCGCTTGGCCGTGGCCAGCGCGGCGATCATGTTGTCACAGGCCAGATCGGCGCTGATCTTGCCCTGGAGACACGCGGTCAGCTCGACGTTGATGGCATCGCTCCAGCGCGGATACCACGGCTGGGCCACCGCCGGCACCACGTCGGCGAAGTTGGTCGCCTTCTTGAAGACGTCGAGGACCGTGGGCACATCCGCCCATTTCGCCCAGGCCTTGCGCAAGAGCTCGCTCTCCATCACCGACTGGTAGCCGCTGGCCAGCATGGCGTCCTGGGCCAGGCGCTGGGCCTGCGTGTACTCCCCGTTCTTGGTGCGCCCGCCGAGGTATTGCTGGAGCTTCCAGGCCCATTCCTTGTTCTTGGTGGCGCTGGTGAGGATGTAGAGCATGGTGTAGCCGATGGTCTTGCCGTCCCCGGGCAGCCCGAGCACGCGACCCTTGCCTGCGATGGGGGACTGCGCCTGATCGTTGATCAGGCTGATGTAGTAGTGGTGCAGGGTGCCGAGGAAGACGTGCTGGCCGGCATTGAATGCTTTGCAGGCGGGAATGAAGCGGAGGTTCAGCGAGTTGGGATCGGCCAGCTCCTCCTTGAAGGTGCTCTGCCACCACTTGAGGGTCTCGCGCGCCACTGATCCGGCGCCCAGCTGGGGAGCGAGCTGCTTGTCGAAGATGACGCCGCCGCGATTCCACGTCAGATTGAACCAGGTGCCGGGCAGCTGCTCGAAGCCGGCTCCCGCGATCCAGAGGATGGGATATTTCGCCACGCCGTCCTTCTTGGCCTTGCGCGCCTGCTCCACGAGCTCGGGATAGCTCCGGAACGGCTTGCCCTTGAACCCGGCCTTCCCCAGCAGCTCGTCGTTGTAGATGAAGATCCAGGCGGTGGAGAAGTAGGGCAGGCCCCACGTCTTACCGTCGCGCTGGGCGGCCGCCCGCGCGAACGGCGTGAAGTCCTTGACGTACTGGTCGACGCCGGGCAGTCCGTCGATGGGCACGGCAATGCCCTGCTGGATATAGCTCGCCAGGTACTGGATGGGCGAGAGGGAGACGTCCACCTCGTCGCCCGCGCCGAACATGGTGGTGAGCTTGGCCACCTGCGGCTCGACATTGGGCTCGATGATCTGGTTGAGCTTGATGCCCCAGTCGTCCTCGAACTGCTTGGAGATCTGCTCGTAGATCTTGCCGTACTGCCAGACCACGAAGGTGAGCTTCTGCGGGTTGCCCGGCGGACGCTGGGCCCACGGGGCGCCCTGGGCTGCTATGGCGCGGGGCCATAGCGCCCCGCCCGCCGCGGCGGCGGCGGCGCCCTGGACGAAGCGACGTCTGTCGAGTGAGGTGGGGGCTGTTGACGATGTGGACATGGGTGTTTCCTCCGCAACGCGAGTGCGTTCGACGTGAGCTGAGCTGCGGCAGGCTGGTGCCGCCACCACTCGGCCTACTTCGCCAGTGACCCGACGACAACCCGCTCGTAGAGGAGGCTCAGGATCTCGTCGATCGCCGCGGAGCTCCAGACGTCGAGCATGGGCGAGGCGAGCATGGCCGCGAAGTCCTTGCGCGCGCGGGTTTGAGTCTCCTCGGGGGTCTCGCCGGGGCGCGCCGTGGTCTGGTGGCCGCGGATCCTGTCCTTGTGATAGCAGGCGGGGAACTCGACATAGCGGTAGAGCTCGCGGAGGTCCTTGTCGTAGAAGACGGCCACGGGGATGGACTGGAAGGTCTGACCGTTCTTCTCGTTCAAGAACTCGGCCATGAGATCGGCATTGCTGTCGGGGGCCTCGGCCAGCGTGGGCTTGTTGCTTCGGCCGAACTTCTGGCCGTCGCGGTTGAAGATGCGGAGCTCGAGCCCGCCCGCCTCGGCCAGACGCGCCAGCGCGGGCACGTCGCGCCGGCAGTCCGACGACCACTCCTCGGAGATGACGAGCACCTTGGCGGGACCGCCCGGCTGGGCAGCCAGCCACTTGATCATGGCCGACTGCGCGTCGGTGAGCTTGACCTTCTGGTGGCGCTCGCGCAGGAAGCCGCTCTGATCCGTCCGCTTGCCGCCCAGGGAGCTCTCGCGCTGGAGATTGCCGGGGGTGGCCACATGCGCCATGTACTGCTCGAAGGTCATGCCTTTGGCGAAGCGGGCGGGAGTGACGACGCTCGGTTGGTGAGCCACGGGTGACCTCCTGTCCGCGTGAGACCTCAGAAAAGGCACGCGGAGTATAGCACCGGGAGTAGTCCTCGGCTCAGACGCGCGTGGAAAGCACCTCGCGGATGCGGTCGCGGATGGGGCGGTGGTGAGCATGGCTCATCTCGATGGCTTCGCGAATGAAGGCGGGCTCCGGAGGTTCCGGATGCCGCCGTCACCCACCGTGTTCACCGTGCTACCATGCCGCAGTCTTCGCGGAGCCTCGCCATTCCCTCAACCTCGTGCGAGCGTACAGGGGGCTACCAAGCTGCCGAAGGCTGATGAGTTGAGCGCCCTCTTTCCCGAAGAGCCGCTCGTCGAGAGCGCGCCTCTGGCCCACCGTCTCGCCCAGACGCACTGCCGTCCGCTGCCCGGGACGGGGGCGGACTGCGCCTGGTATCACGGCTTCTGGCAGTACCTGCGGCTCATGGGGCTGGCGAAGACGTCCGGCGGGCAAGGCGCCTTTCTGATGGAGACGCTGCGAGGGCTGGCCCGCGCCGGACAATCTCCGCGGGTGATGGTCTCGGGCTCCGCCGACTACTCGATGCCCGCCCACGCCCTGTGGGCTTACCGCCTGGAAAGCGCCGCCCTGCGGCTTGCCGTCGTGGACCGGTGCGAGACGCCCCTGGCCCTTTCTCGCTGGTATGCGGAAAGACACGGCGAGAGGATCTCGACCCATTGCCGTGATGTCCGTGATCACGAGCCTCCGGAACCCATGGATGTGGTCTTCACCAATTCCTTCCTGGGCAGCTTCGATGCCGCCGGCCGTCCACACCTGGTAGCGGCCTGGCGACGCCAGCTGCGGCACGGAGGCAAGGTGCTTTTCACGAACCGTCTGCGTCCTAACGCTGGCGCCGAGGCCCTCGGCTTCGATGGCGAGCAGGCTCGACGTTTCGCCGAAGCGGCGCGCCAGGAAGCGGAAGCCCGCCGCGCTACACTGGGCCTCGATCCGGACGAGGCCGTCCGCCAGGCTCGCGCCTATGCCGAGCGTTACCGGTCCTTCCCGGCTCGCTCGGTCGATGAGATCGCGCGGCTGCTGACGGAGGGCGGCTTCGCGATCGACCTCCTGGAGGTGACGACCAATCCGGGACGGCCGGGTTCAGCCGCGGTGTCGGGACCGTCCACCGCAGAGCGCGCCGACTACGCGCGGGTGATCGCCACCCGGCTCTGAGCGACGCGCCCGCGAGTCCCTTGGCGCCTCGATCACGCGGTCACCTCGCAGACGAAGTTCTCGAACTTGCCCGCGGCATTGCGCGGGATCTCGTCGCAGTAGGCGAAGCTGACCGCGAAGCGGTGAGGCAGGGACGTCTCGATGTAGATGCGGAGGGAGCGCTCCTCGGATGGGGTCAGGGGCCGCTCGGTGACGAGCCGCGCCTCGATCCGATCCAGGCTCTTCTGCACGAACTGGTGCTGCACGATGGGCGCCAGCTCGGTCAGCTTGCGCGAGCCGAAGGCCGGCCAGTAGCGCGCCCCCGTGGGCGCGACGAGGAGCGCATTGCGCTCGCGCCCGAGGATCCGGCGGAGCACGGGCAGGCCCCGACCACAGGGACAGGGCTCGCCAACCTCGGCGTAGTCGCCGAGCTCGTAGCGCAGGAGCGGCATCGCGTAGTTGTGGAGCGGCGTCACCAGCACGCGGCCCGTCTGGCCGGGCCCGCATGGTGCCCCCTCCTCGTCCACCACCTCGACGAGGATGCGCTCCGCCTGGACGTGATGGCTCTCGGAGGTGGGGCACTGGAGGGCGATGATGCCGACCTCCTGCGCGCTGTACACGTCGATGACGGGAGCGTCCCACGCGCGGGCGCACTCCTGCCGCGTCTCGGGATTGAGCACCTCGCCCATGGTGATCACGTGCTCCAGGTGGGGCAGCGTGATGCCGTGCTCCCGGCAATGCTCGGCGAGGAATCGGAGATTCGAGGGATACGTCAACAGGTAGTCGGGATCTTGCCGCGCGAGCCACTCGGCTTGCTCGGCGATGCTCGCGCTGATGCTGAGGGTGGCCGCGGGCCCCGTGATGAAGGGAAAGGTGGCGGTGTCGTCCCAGCGCGACTGGATCAAACCATGGGGATACTCGTAGTGCTGACCTCGGACGCGCCGGATGGTCACAAGCTTGCCGGAGAAATCGTGAGGATGCCACAGATAGTGGCGCAAGGTGATGGCCTTGCCGACCACGGCATCGAACATGGTTCCCCGCACCGTGACGGGCGTCCCCGTGGAGCCGGAGGTCTTGGTCGTGATGACCTTGCCGTGGCCGGAGGGAACCCTGCTGCTGGAAAGCTCGTCGGCCGCCCGCTGGATGTCCCGCCGGGTCAGGGGCGGGAGGTGGCGCCACCGCTCGAGATCCAGAGGGCGCGAGGGATCGAGCCCCGCGTCCCTGAGTCGCGGCCGGTGGAAGGGCACGGTGCCATGAGCGTGGGCGAGAAGAAGAGCGAGCTGACGCCGCTGGTGCTCAGCCAGCCGTTCGCCGGACCACCACTGGCTGTCTTCGAGGCGCTTCTGAAAGGTCAGATCGCCGGGCCCCGACGGCACCAATGGGCGGTCGGGATCACCGGGAATGCTCGACATCGAGGACTGGACGACGAAAGACTAGCGGCCCTTCCGGCGGCGCAATATCTGTAAACCCGTCAGCCCCGCCAGGAGGAGCGCGATCGTGGCCGGCTGAGACACGCGGCTTGGCGGCGTGACGCTCAGCGTGACCCGGTACGACTCGAACGAGCCGGCACTGAGTGCCTTGACGCCTAGCGTGAGCTGGCTGCCGAGTATCGGCCCCGCGATGTGTTTCGTACCGAGAGTGTCGAAGGTGATCGCATTGCCGAAATTGTTCTGGTCCGTGTAGAGGGCGGCCTGCAAGACCTGGAGGCAATTCTGCGAAGGAGGCGGAGGAGTGCAGCTAAGGCGCTGGACCTGGAAGTCGAAGCTCCCTCCGACGGGGAGGCCGGTGTAGTTCAGGAAGTCGATAGGATCGGGGAAGGGATTGCTGTTCCCGTTGTTGAATCCGTTGAAGATGTCACCGGCCGCGAAGAAGGGACCGAGAAGCTGACCCGGGAAGCTGTCGTTCCCATCAGGGGGGAAGCTCTCGTTGATCGTCCCCGCGCCTGCGGAAAGAGGCAGCGCGGCCACGGTCGTCGTGCCCAGCACGGTCCCCGCGATCTTCGACAGGTTGCCCATGGGTTCTCCCTCTGTCGGCAGCTATGTCACGGACAGGGCTCCGGGAAGAGATACGCAAGATTTGCGCCATACGAGAGTCATCCGTGAATTGAGGCGGTTACGAAGGGGGCGCCTGACACCTCAAACGAAACTGTAAGACTCTCCGACGATGGTCAAGCGGTAGGCCCGTCGCCGGCCACGGTGGTGCGGTGCATGATGCGCGTATAGCGATTGGAGTCCCACAGGCGGCCGCGGTGGAGCAGGCAGCGGTTGTCCCAGATGACGAGGTCGTGCTGGCGCCAGCGATGCTGGTAGATGTTTTCCGGGCGGGTGGCAATCTCGAGCAGCTCCTTGAGGATGGCGCGGCCTTCGGCCACGGGCATGCCCTCGATGTGCGAGGCGTGCGCGCCGATGTAGACGGTCTTTCGGCCATTGAGGGGATTGGCGCGGATCAGGGCCTGACGCACGGGCGGGTACATGTCCTCGGTCTCCTTGCCGAGCAGCGTCGGATCGATGAGCCCGCGCGAGTAGGCGAAGGAATGGATGGCGACCTTGCTTTCCAGCCCGCGCTGCATCTCCGCAGAGAGCGTGTCCCAGGCCACACGGCAGGAGACGAACTCCGTTTCGCCGCCCTCGGGCGGTACCGTGCGGCCGGAGAGCATGGAGGCCTGGGCCGGCACCTCTTTAAAGGATGAGTCGGTGTGCCACATCTGATTGCCGCTCTGGTAGAGCATGCGGCGATCGGACCAGTCCATGAGCTTGCCGTCCTCGTCGACATTGGCGAGCTCGACCAGGTTGGGATGCAGGCGGTCTTCCTTGCCCAGCGTCTTGACCGTCGTCTCCAGGGATCCGAAGCGGACGGCGAAGCGCATCTGCTCCTCGTCGGTGAAAGGCTGGTCGTGGAAGACGAGGAGGGAATGCTCGTTGAACGCCTCCCAGATGTGCGCCCAGGTGCCGTCGTCGAGGGGCTGGCGCAGATTCGCGCCGCTGATCTCCACGCCGAACTTGGGGTGGAGCCGCGTCATGCCGAGGGTGCCCGTCGAGGTCGCCATCGAAGCCTCCTGGCCCGCGAAGCATTCTGAAGAATTGCGCTCGATGATGCTGTGCGCTCGCGGAACTGTCAAGGCGGCCCCTTGACAAGGTCGTCGACGGCGCTTACAAGAACGTCACCTTCTGCACAAAGGAGAGCCCACATGTCCAAAGCCTTCCGATGGATCCTTCTCTCCGCTGGCGTCCTCGCTCTCGCCCTGGCCCTTCAGCCGGCCTCGGCCGCCGACGTGAAGGTGACGCTGTGGCGGCTCAAGACCTACATTCCGCCCGCCGACAAGATCCTCGACACGAGCATCCAGGAGTGCGGCAAGAAGATCGGCGCCGAGGTGACGATACAGACCTATACCTTCGACGACATGTGGACCAGGTACACCGCGGCCATCGAGAGCAAGACGCTGCCCGACGTGGCGGAGCTGGACGCGGTCGGGCCGGCGCGGCTGGCCAATCTGGGGCGGCTCTCGGACGTGTCGGACCTGGTGGGCACGGTGACGAAGGAGCTGGGCGACCTGGCCCAGAATGCCGAGGGCGCCGTCAAGTTCGGCGGCAAGTTCTATGCGGTGCCGCACTACGCGATCCCCCTCATCCTGTTCTATCGGAAGGACCTGCTCGAGAAGGTAGGCGCCCAGCCTCCCGACACGTGGGAAGCCATCAACGAGATCTCCGTCAAGATCAAGAAGGCGGGGCTCCAGGACTTTCCTCAGGGCTTCCCGTGGAATCGGACGGGCGACGGTTATGATCCCGCCATGAGCCTGCTCTGGTCCTACGGCGCGGCGTGGGTGGACAAGAGCGGGAAGTTCATCGGCATTCCCAAGGACAAGGCCGTCCAGGCCATCAAGGTGGTGACGCCGGCCTATGTGACGGACAAGACCGCGGCCTTCGACTATCTGTCCTGGTCGGGCTCGGCGAACAACGAGGCCTTCATGGCCGGCAAGATCGCCTTCACGCCCAATGGGCCGAGCATTCTCTTCCAGGAGGACTCGACGAAGCACCCGTTGCGGAAGGACACCGCGATCAAACTCATGCCCAAGGGGCCGGTCGGGCGCAACCTGGCCCTGACCTTCGTGATGAACTGGGGCATTCCCGTGGACGGCAAGCAGCAGAAGGAGGCGAGAGCGCTCGTGGCCTGCCTCATGTCCAAGGAGAAGTTCACCACGTACATGACGGGCTCCTTCCAGCAGGCCGTGCCGCTCTTCAAGAGCCTGATCAACCACGAGTACTGGAATACGCGGGACGGCAAGGTCATCGCGGAGACAGTGAAGCTCGGCCGGCCCGTGGGCTGGCCGGGGCCGACGACGCCGGCGGCGGCGGAAGTGGTCTCGAGCAACGTGCTCACGGACATGATGACGCGGGTGATCGTGGACAAGGTGACGCCCGAGAAGGCGGTAGAGGAGGCGGACAAGCGGATCAAGGAGATCTACGACCGCCTGCCCATCAAGTGAGGGGATCTCTTGAGTAAGATTCTTACGCAGCCCGCGGCGACGGTGCCGCGGGCTGCGGGCCCCGCCTGGTTCCGGGTCAATCGCGTCCAGGAGAGGCTGCTCGGCTATGCCCTGATCGCTCCCATCGCGCTCCTGATCGTTGCCCTCATCGCCTATCCCTTTCTGAACGCGATCTGGCTCTCCCTGACCGAGAAGATGGTGGGCTATCCCGCCCACTTCGTGGGGCTCAAGAACTACGCCACGCTCTACGAGAGCCCGCGCTTCCGCATCGTGGCCTGGAACAGCGTGGTCTACACGGTGGGCTCGATCAGCGCCAAGCTCGTGATCGGGATGGTCATGGCCGTGGCCCTCCAGAAGGCCGTGCGGGGGAATCAGCTCCTGCGCGGGTTCCTCCTCCTGCCGTGGGTGATCCCGACCGTGGTCATCGCGCTCACGTGGCGCTGGCTCCTGGATCTCTACCGCGGCCTCTTCAACGTCGGGCTCCACGACCTCGGCATCATCGGGGCGGGCATCCACTGGCTGGGCAATCCCGATCTGGCCATGCTCTCCGTCATCATGGCGAATGTCTGGCGCGGCTTCCCCTTCTTCGGCGTGTCCTTCCTCGCGGCCATGCAGACGGTGCCCCAGGATCTCTACGACGCCGCCTCGGTGGACGGCGCCTCCGCGTGGCAGCAGTTCTGGCGGGTGAGCCTGCCCTCGATCAAGGGCGTGGTCGCCATCGTCACGCTGCTGAGCACCATCTGGACGCTCAACGACTTCAATATCGTCTACATCATGACCCGCGGGGGTCCGGGGGCGGCCACCCACATCTTCGCCACGTACTCCTACGAGCTCGGCATTCAGTCCCAGCGGTGGGGCATGGCCATGGCGGCCAGCATGTACTCGCTGCCCGTCATCGCGCTGCTCATCGTGTTCGTGGTCCGCTATCTGCACCGAGAGGAGCCCGCCTCGTGAGCGGGCGCGTCCTCCGGTGGCTCGCCGTGGGAATCCTCCTCCTGCTCGTGGCCGTGCCCCTCTACTGGATCGTCGTCACCTCGCTCAAGACGGGGCGGCAGATCCTCATGTCCCAGGCCATCTACATCGCCTCCCCCTTCACCCTCGAGAACTATCGCTATCTCTTCGAGGAGACGCGCTTCGCCCTCTGGCTCCGCAACAGCGCGGTGACGGCGGTGGCGAGCACGATTGTCTCGCTGGCCATCGGCGCGGCGGGGGCCTATGCGCTGACGCGCCTCCGCTTCGCCGGGCGGCGTGTCTTCGGCGCCCTCGTGCTCATCACCTATCTCGTGCCGCCCGGCCTCATGTTCATCCCGCTCTACCGGACCTTGATCCAGATTGGCTACACGAATTCCCTGGGCACGCTGATCCTCGCCTATCCGACTTTCCTGGTGCCGTTCGTGACGTGGCTCCTCATGGGGTTCTTCCGCTCCATCCCCAGGGAGCTCGAGGAGGCCGCGCTGGTGGACGGCGCCACCCGGCTGCAGACGCTGTGGAGGATCGTGCTGCCCCTGGCCGCGCCGGGGCTGCTCGCCGCGGGGCTCTTCTGCTTCACCCTGTCGTGGAACGAGTTCCTCTACGCCTTGATCTTCATCGCGGATGACAGCCTCCGGACATTGCCCGTCGGTCTCTCGGAGTTCGTCGTCTCCGACTTCGCGTTCTGGGGGCAGCTCATGGCCGCGGCCGCCCTCGCGTCGCTTCCCGTGGTTCTCGTCTACATCTATCTCCACAAGTACATGGTGGGCGGCCTGACGGCGGGCGCCGTCAAGGGCTAGCAGGCCTCGCAGGCGGCTCAAAAAGGTCCAGATGCGAGGCGGCGCCCGAAGGCCGCAGGTGAGGCGTACTCTCTGTACGTTGAACCTGCGGCCGAGGGCGCCAACGAAGCAGATGGGCCTTTTTCAGCTGCCTGATCAGATGCAGACGAGCTGGCCGGCCCGCCTCACGAGGACGCAGGGCGGATAGCCGAACCCGGGATAGGGAGCGCCGAGGTACGGGTAGCCCGGGTAGAACGGATAGCCGAAGTACGGGTAGGGGGAGTACAGCGCTCGCGCCTCCTCGGCTTCGCGAGCGAGCTCGGCCGCGGTGCCGAGGCTGCTCGCCAGGAGCTCGCGGACCGGCTCGGTGAGCGGCGGCCCGCGAAGGACCTCGAGGGCGTGGTCGATCTGCTGGGCCAGCCGCGGGTCCATGGGCCGGGCGCGGAAGGCCGCGAGCTGTTCGGCGGCTCGGGCGGCATCGTTCTTCCTCAGATAGGAGAGGCCCAGATAGAGCAGAGCGGTGGGCTCGTTGGGGCTCGCCGCCAGTGCCTTCTGCAGGGTCGCCACGGCCTGGTCGAGGTCGCCCCGCTTGTACTGCGTCACGCCCAGTCCCACCAGCGCGCTGGCCCGCCTGGGATCCTTGGCGAGGGCCTCGTTGAAGTAGCGCTCGGCCTCGAGGTAGCGTCCCTGACGAAGCGCCGACTCTCCCTTTTCAACCGTGGTGGCGCAGCCCGCGGTCAGCGTCATGGCGATCAAGAGCGTCAGGGCAGTCCTCATGATCGCGGGGCCTGTTCAGAGCAGGGGGAAGGCGCTCAGGGCGCCGGCTTCGGTGACGAGCCGCGCCTCGCGAAGATACGACGCGTCGAGCTGGCTATAGCTCGTCACGCCGAGAAGGCCCAGGCAGATCCTGATCTCCTCCTCGAGGATCTCGAGGGCGCGCTCGAGCCCGGCCTGACCGGCGGCGGCCAGGCCCAGACACTGGAGGCGCCCGAGCCCCACGCACTGGGCGCCGAGGGCGATGGCCTTCACGATGTCGGTGCCGCGCAGGAAGCCGCCGTCGACCATGACGGCGGCGCGGCCATTGACGGCCCGCACCACCTCGGGCAGAACCTCGAGCGAGCCCAGGCCATGGTCGAGCTGGCGGCCGCCGTGGTTCGAGACGTACACGACCTCCACGCCATGATCGCACGCGATGTCCGCGTCTTCCGCGGTGGCGATGCCTTTCAGGATGAGCGGGATATCGTGAACGTCCTTGAAGCGCTTGACCTGATCCCAGGAGAGGGCGGCCTGCCATTCCATGCCGCGGGCGGCCTGGCGCCACGGCTTGACGAAGCGCTTGTCGAGGTCGCGCTCACGGCGGCTGTAGTGGGCCGAGTCCACCGTCATGCAGAAGACGGTGTAGCCGTTGTCCCGCGCGCGCTTGACGTGATCGTCGACGAAGGCGTCGTCACCGCGGACATAGAGCTGAAAGATGCGGTAGTTGTCCGCGGCGGCCGCGGTCGCCTCCAGCCCGGGGTTGCAGGCGCTCGACAGCATGTGCGGTACGCCGAAGGCCCCCGAGGCCTTGGCCGACGTGGCGCCGCCTCCGGGCGTGAAGCTCTCCACCGAGCCGACGGGCGCGAGCATGACGGGCAGGCGCACGGGCCGCCCCATGAAGGTCGAGGTGGAGTCCACCTTGGAGGTGTCACGCAGCACGCGCGGACGGAAAGCCATCGCGTCGATGGCCGCGCGGTTCCGTCTGAGGGTGGTCTCGGTCTCGGTGCCGCCCATCATGTAGTCCCATGGCCCGTCGGCCAGGTTGCGCCGCGCGGCGCGGGCAATCTCGTGAAGCGTCTGGAACTGCTCGTCGAGGTTCGAGGGCATGAGGGCTCCTTTGAGAGTGTTTCCAAGTCTGCCTTCGCCCTTGACGGAAGTCAAAGCAGACCGCGCGTGCTATTCTCGGGCTCGCGAGCGCTGTCATGATCCGTACGCGCACTCTTCTCACCGCCCTCTTCGTTCTGGCCGCGGTGTCCTCCGCGCTGGGCGAGGAGCCCGAACGTCTCCTCTGGAAGTTCCAGAGCGTCTCCTGGTACAACCGCTTCTCCACGAATTCCACGGTGGGTCCCGTCGTCCTGGGCCCCACGGCGATCTTCGGCGGGACCTATGCCTACCAGAACACGACGGAGTCGAAGCTCGCCATGGTCGATCTCGCGAGCGGCCAGGCGCGCTGGCGCTTCGAGCGCGCGGGCCCGCTCGGCCCCGTGGCGGTGGCCGGCGGGGCCATCGCCCTCGGCAATGGCGATGCCGTCCTCCTGCTCGATCTGGCATCCGGCCGCCTGCGCTGGGAGGGCAAGGGAAGCGTGCAGGCCCTGGCCATCGCCGGCGAGGTCGTGCTGGCCACGGACAACGGCTCCCTGCGCGCCCTCGAATTGAACACGGGGAAGGAACGCTGGCGGGTCAAGGCTTCAAGCGAGCCGGTGGTGGCGGGAGATACGGCGTATGTGCTCGATGGGCGTCGGCTGCGCGCGCTCGACTCGCTCGTGGGAGCGGAGCGCTGGAGTCTCGATCTGTCCGCGGATCTCTCTTATCCGCATTCGCTACGCGGTGACCACCTCTATCTGCTGGGCTCGCGGACCCTCGGGTCCATCAATGTGAGGACGCGCGCCGTCGAGTGGGTACTCCCGCTCGAGAGTGCCCTCGCGGCGCCCCTCACGGTGACCGACGATGTCCTCTACTTCACGACTCAGGATCCGGCGAGCGGAGCCTATTGGTTCCGCGCCGTCGACGTGGCGACCCAGCGGGATCGCTGGCGCGTGAGCCTCAGCTCGCGCGCGCCCATGGCCCCCACCGTGCTCCCCTCCCTGGTGCTCACGGGCGCGAGCGCCGAGAAGGAGAGCCTCGTCGCGGTCAATCGCGCGACGGGGGCGGTGGCGTGGCGGGCCCGCGTGGGCACCGTCTCGGCCCAGCCTGTCCTGAGAGGCGAGGTGCTGTACGTGGCGGGCCAAGGGCCCAAGCGCCTCTATGCGCTCAGCGTCGGCACGGGCGTCGAGCGCTGGAGCGTGATGCTGAATGGCTGGCCCCTCGGCGCTGTGCTCACCGCGGACAGCAAGCTCCTCGTGAGCACCGACGATCTCACCCTCTACGCATTCCGCACCGAGTAGCGCGGCTTCGCGCGCAGGAAACGCAGCGGCTGCCTCGACCTCGTAATCGACACGGCAGTCACCCGTCGCTTGCACCGCTACCTTCTAGCCTGGCCTCGGATGCACCCCCTCACCCTGCCCTCTCCCCCAATGGGGGAGAGGGATCAAAATTAAGAGCGCAGCACTCCGGAGCAGTTTTCATCCCTCTCCCCCGTCGCGGGGAGAGGGCGGGGTGAGGGGCAGCCAGGAGTATCCTCGTCAAGCCTTGACGGCGAGAGTGTCTACCTTCACGTCGGTCGCGGCCGCGACCGTGCGATAGAGGGGTCAGCGGCTCTTCCAGACCTCCACGAGCTCGTCCGCCTGCCCCTGGCTCACCCCGCGGAGCGCGAACGAGACGTTGATGCACTGGAAGCGATTGGGCTCCGCATCGCTGCGGATGCCCTCGATGGTCACCTCCATGCTCTCGAGCGGCACCTTCTGCTCGATGGCGTACTTCTCGATGAGGGTGACGCCGCACGAGGAGATGCCCGCGAGGAAGGCCTCGCCATTCGTCACCGCCTCGTTGGGCCCCGACGGCGAGTCGAGGATGAAGTGCTGCTGCCGCGCGCTGTTGAGGGAGCGGCCCGGCGTGCCGCTCGAGGAGGACCGCACCGTATCGATCTTCACGCCCTGGGCCATGGAGTACACCTCCCGTGGTAAGGTGTCGAGTCTCACGCGTGAGCATACCTCAACCGGGAGGATTCGAGATGCTGGGTGTGGTGGCGACGATCAAGGTGAAGCCGGGAATGGAGAAGGAGTTCGAGGCGGTCGCGAAAGAGCTGGTGGCCAAGGTGAACGCCCATGAGCCCGGCTGCAAGCTGTACGCGCTCCACCATCATGGGGAGACGCCGGGCACCTATGTCTTCATGGAGCGCTATACCGACCAGGCGGCCGTGGAGGCGCACCGCGCGAGCGAGCATTTCAAGACGCTCGGCCGCAAGATGGGCGAGTACATGGATGGCCGGGCCGAGGTCTTGCGTCTGCGCGAGGTCGAGTAGGCTCTCGTCGGCGGCGCGGGCCGGATCGATCAGCCGTGCCGCCGGCTATGTGTCTTTCCGACTAGTTCCCATACCCACGCCAGCAGGAATGTTCCGCTTCGAGCGCCGGCTTTGCCGGCGCAATCTGTTCGGGGGGAGGCTTCGGAAGGGGGGCGGAGCCCCCCTCCGAGCTACCTAGGTGCGGGCGGGCAGGATCAGCGAGACGCGGCAGCCGTGCTCGCGGCCTCCCTGGCCATTGGCGGGGCCGATGACAATGCGCCCGCCGTGCACCTCGGCCACCCGATGGGCGAGGGTGAGGCCGAGTCCGAAGCCATGGGTGGGCCCCTCGGGCGTGCGCGCCTTGTCGAGGCGGTAGAAGGGCGCGAGGACGCGCTCGCGCTCCTCGGGGGGAATGCCCGCGCCTTCGTCGGTCACCGAGAGCACCACGTCTGACCCCTCGCGCTCCGCGGCCAGCGTGATGGGCGGCGCCCCGTACTTGGCGGCGTTCTCGATGAGGTTCCACACCGCCCGCCTCAGGAGCGCGGGATCGGCCACGCACTCGACGGAGGCGCTCCCGCCCAGGGAAACCGTGAGCCCGGCCGTGGCCGGATCGCGGCTCGCCCGCTCGGCGAGATCGGCCATGATCTGCCGCGCGTCCATCCTCGACGGATGGGGCGGCAGTCCCGTGGCGTCGAGGCGCGCTGTGGTCAGCACGTCCTCGATCAGCCGCTCGAGCTCGTCCAGGTCCGCCTCCACGTCGTGCAGACGCGCATCGGCCTCCTCGTCGCGCGGGAGGAGCTCGAGGGCGACCCGGATGCGCGTGAGGGGCGAGCGAAGCTCGTGCGAGACATTGGCCATGAGCTCTTTCTGCCCGGCGACGAGCCGCTCGATGCGCTCGGCCATGTCATTGAAGGCCTGCGTCAGCTCCGCCAGCTCGTCGCCCCTGGACGGTGGGCGGCGGCGCCACCATGTCCGCTGGTCGAGGGGCACGCGAGCGGCGAGATCACCCGTACCGAGCCGCCGCACGGCGGCGGTGAGACGCTCCAGGGGCCGGGAGATGCGGCGCGCCAGGAGGGCGGCGGCGCCCGCGAACATGACCACCATGAGGCCGAGCATCATGGCCGGGCGGGTCAAGCCGCGCCAGCGCGCGCGGCGATGGGCGGTGGTCTCGACGGTGCCGATGACCGCGCCCGTCTTCGGATCGCGGACGGGGCTCGCCACCGACCATTCCGGGTCCGGCCGCACCATGCGGAGCCCCGTGCGTACCTGGGCCAGTTGCTCGGCGGTGAAGGTGGGCGGCTCCGCGCCGGCGCCGGCCACCACGCGCCCCTCGAGATCGCGCACCACGAGGTCGAGCTCCAGGTCCTTGTGGATCTGCTGCACCCGGCGGGCGAGGGCTGGACGATCTCCGAAGGCCTCGCCCACCAGTGAGGCGACGTGACGCGAGGTGCGGCCGGAGGACTCCTGCACGAAGGCCCCGCGCGCGGTGAAGGCGAAGAGCAGGCTGACCGCGATCGCCACGACGAGCAGCCCGCCCAGGAAGTGAAGGTAGATGCGCGCGAAGAGCCGGCGCACTCAGTCGGCCTCACCCGCCAGCATGTAGCCGACGCCGCGCACCGTCTTGATGTAGCGGGGCTCCTTGGGATCGGGCTCGAGCTTGGCGCGGAGCTTGGCGATGTGCACATCGATGGAGCGGTCGAAGGCCTCCGCCTGACCCTTGAGGGCGTCGAGGATCTGCTCCCGGGTCAGGACGCGGCCCGCCGCCCGCGCCAGGGTGGCCAGGAGCTCGAACTCGTGGTGGGTGAGCACGCGGCGCTTGCCGCTGACCGTGACCTCGCGCGCGGCGAAGTCGAGCTCCAGCCGGCCCACGCGAAGCTTCGGCGGTGGCGGCGTCGCCACGGGGCTCGTCCGGCGCAGCACGGCCCGCACTCGGGCCACGAGCTCGCGCGGGTTGAAGGGCTTGGCGAGGTAGTCGTCGGCGCCGAGCTCGAGCCCGACCACCTTGTCCACGTCTTCGCCCTTGGCCGTGAGCATGATGATGGGCAGGCCGGACAGGTCGGGGGTGGCGCGGATGCGCCGGCAGACCTCGAGGCCGTCCATGCCGGGGAGCATGAGGTCGAGGAGGACGAGCTCGGGGCGGCGCTTGTTGAGGGCGGTGAGCCCCCGTGGTCCATCGCCGGCCACGGTCACGTCGATATCGTGCTTGCCGAGATATTCGGTCACGAGGGCGCCCAGGCGGGCGTCGTCGTCGATGAGCAGCGCGGAGATGCGGTGGGGCACGCGGTTATCCTCTCATGCTCGGCGGGCCTTTCATGCCCGGCTGGCTTCTCACGGCAGCTCTCCTCGGGAAGGTTGCCAAGGCGGCCCCGGCTCCGTATCGCCGAGGTTCGGGGATGGCCGTGAAGCCGGTGTGTGGTCCGTGTAAAGAAGTATGAAGGTACTGGGCCAATTTGCTTCGCCAGTTCTACTCAGCCCTCGCCTCGCGACGCCCAGGGGCCGCCGCTCAGCTCGAACGGCGTCAGCCCTCGCCTCGCGACGCCCAGGGGCCGCCGCTCCGCTCGAACGGCGTCAGCCCTCGCCTCGCGACGCCCAGGGGCCGCCGCTCAGCTCGAACGGCGTCAGCCCTCGCCTCGCGGCAGGGCCGCTCAGCTCGAACGGCCACGTTCTCGGTCGCCAGCGACGCTCAACGTACATACAGGTACGCTAGGCAAAGCTGGCTCCCTCGGGCGTGGCTTTTCGAGCTGAGGGCGTAGCCCGAGGCGAGAGCGGGGTTGATGTGGCTCGCAACTTGACCCAGTCCCAGCGCTGCACCGAGTTGTTCCGGGTTGCACCGAGGTGGCCGGGACGTTATTATCTAGTTGGTTACTTACTGATGGCCGTGCTCTCCGTCCTGAGACCTCGTCCGCAGCCCGCTGGGCGCCATCCCGAGCGCACCCGCGAGCGCATCCTCATGGCCGCCCTCAAGGAATTCTCGGCCAAGGGCTTCGCGGGCGCGCGCGTCGACCGCATCGCCCGCCGGGCGCGGATCAACAAGCGAATGCTCTACCACTACTTCGGCAACAAGGAACACCTCTTCCGCGAGATCCTGACCCGCAAGGTGCGCGAGCGCTCGGCCTGGGCGGTGACGGCCCCCGACGATGCCGCCGAAAGCCTCGCCTTCTGGTTCGATGCCGCCTGCCGGGATCTCGACTGGGTGCGGCTCATGGAGTGGGAGGCGCTGAGCGCGGCCGAGGGCGTGGTCGCCGTCGATGCCGAGCGCCGCGCGGCCTTCGCCCTGGGCGTCTCGCAGGTGCGCGAGCGACAGGCGCGCGGCCTTCTGCGCGCTGACCTCGATCCCGGCCATTTCCTGCTCGCCATGGTAGCCCTGACCACCTTTCCCGCGGCCTTTCCACAGTTCACGCGACTGCTGACGGGGCTCAAGCCGACGGACCCGGCCTTCGTGGCCCAGCATGGCGCGTTCCTGCGGCGGCTCGCCGGGGCCTTGCGACCCCAGCAAACTCCCGCGGCCAGGGTGGAGGTTCGATGATTTTCGAGCCGAGACGCTGCCCGCTGTTCGAGTTGAGCGAGGGCCTGAAGCCGGCGCGAGACGAGAGCTGGCTTGATCCCGCAGGCGTGGCAATTCGAGCTGAAGGGCGAAGCCGTGAGGCGAGAGCTGAGTGGAACAGCGGCGAGGCGAGGGCTGAACTTGTCATGAGCCGGCGCTGGATGGCCGCGCTCATCCTCTGCGTGTCCGCGCTCGCTGTCGCGTGCTCCAAGGGCGACGACGCGGGCAAAGCCAAGGCGGCGGCTCGCCCCCCTGCCGTGGCCGTCACCGCGGCGCCGGTCGAGATCCGCGACGTGCCCGTGCAGATCCAAGCCATCGGCAACGTCCAGCCCCTGGCCACTGTGTCCGTCTACTCCCTGGTCGGTGGCCAGATCTTCAAGGTCCACTTCAACGAGGGCCGAGACGTGAAGGCGGGCGACGTCCTCTTCTCCATGGATCCGCGCCCGTTCGAGGCGGCGCTGGCGCAGGCGCAGGCGACCATGGGGCAGCATCAGGCGCAGGTGGCGCAGGCCGAGGCGAACCTCGTGCGAGATCAGGCCCAGTACGAGAACGCCCGCGTGGGCGAGGAGCGCTACCGGCGCCTCGTGGACGGCGGCTTCGTTGCGCGCGAGCAGTACGATCAGTACGCCACGACGCTCAAGACGGCACAGGCGACCGTGGACGCCGATCGTGCCGCCCTGGCCAATGCCAAGGCGCTGGTGCAGGCCGACGCGGCCATGGTGGAGAACGCGAAGGTGCAGCTGAGCTACACGACCATCCGGGCCCCCATCGCGGGCCGGACGGGCAACCTGCTCATCCACCAGGGCAACGTGGTCAAGGCCAACGACATCGGCAATCCGCTGGTCGTGATCAATCGCATCCACCCGATCTACGTCACCTTCGCGGTGGCCGAACGCTTCCTCGATCAGATCAAGGTGGAGCGAGCGAGGGGCACCCTCGTGGTGGACGCCATCCCCCAGGGGCAGACGGTGACGACTCGGGGCAGCCTGAGCTTCGTCAACAACACCGTCGACACGACCACGGGCACCATCCAGCTCAAAGCCACCTTCGAGAACACGGACGACGTCCTCTGGCCCGGACAGTTCGCCACGGTGGTCCTGACCGTGCGCACCGAGCCGGGCGCGCTCGTGGTGCCGTCACAGGCGATCCAGGCCGGCCAGCAGGGGCAGTACGTCTTCGTGGTCAAGCCCGACTCGACCGTGGAGTCGCGCCCCGTGATGGTCGCCTTCGCGAACGGGCCCGTGACGGTGGTGCGACAGGGCGTGCGGGCCGGCGAGCGGGTGGTGACGGACGGCCACATGCGCCTGGTGCCCGGCTCGCGCGTCGACGTCAAGCCCTCCGGCCCCACTCAGCCGGCGGCGGCGCCCGCCTCGACGCCACGATGAGCACCGACCTCTTCATCCGGCGTCCCGTCATGACGACCCTGCTCATGGCCGGGCTCCTGATCTTCGGCTTCATGGCGTACCGGCAGCTTCCCGCGAGCGACCTGCCCAACGTGGACTTCCCCGTCATCCAGGTCGCCGCGAGTCTGCCCGGCGCGAGCCCCGACACCATGGCCTCCGCCGTGGCCACACCGCTCGAGCGCCAGTTCTCGACCATCGCGGGCATCGACTCGATGACGTCCACGAGCGCCCTCGGCCTGACCCAGATCACGGTGGTGTTCACGCTCGATCGCAGCATCGACGCGGCCGCCCAGGACGTCCAGGCCGCCATCGCGGCCACCCTGCCCCTTCTTCCTCCGGGCATGCCGACGCCGCCCTCCTACAAGAAGGTGAATCCGGCGGACCAGCCCGTCCTGTACCTCGCGCTGAGCTCGCCCACCTTGCCGCTCTACACCGTGGACGAGTACGCCCAGACCATGCTGGCCCAGCGCATCTCCACCATCAGCGGTGTCGCCCAGGTGCAGGTCTTCGGATCGCAGAAGTACGCGGTGCGCGCCCAGCTCGACCCGCGGGCCATGGCCACCCTCGGCGTGGGCATCGACGAGGTGCAGAACGCCATCGCCCAGTCCAATGTCAACCTGCCCACGGGCACGATCTACGGCCAGTACCAGTCCTTCAGCGTCCAGGCCACCGGGCAGCTCACCAATGCCCAGGCCTACCGGCCGCTCATCGTCGCGTATCGCAATGGCTCGCCCGTCAGGCTCGAGCAGCTCGGCCGGGTCATCGATAGCGTCCAGACCGACAAGGTAGCTTCCTGGTACAAGGACGAGCGCGCGGTCATCCTGGCCATCCAGCGCCAGCCCGGCACCAACACCATCGAGGTGGTGGATTCGATCAAGAAGATCCTGCCCACCTTCACGGCCCAGCTGCCCGCCTCCGTCAACCTCAACATCCTGTACGACCGGTCCGTTTCCATCCGTTCTTCGGTCGAGGACGTCCAGTTCACCCTGCTCCTGGCCATCGCGCTCGTGGTCCTGGTCATCTTTCTCTTCTTGCGGAACATCTCGGCCACCATCATCCCGAGCCTCGCTCTGCCCCTGTCGATCATGGGGACGTTCGCGGCGATGCAGATGCTCGGCTACACCATCGACAACCTCTCGCTCATGGCCCTGACCCTGGCCGTGGGTTTCGTGGTGGACGACGCCATCGTCGTGCTCGAGAACATCGTGCGCCACATGGAGCACGGGATGGGGCGCATGGAGGCGGCCCTGCTGGGCTCGCGCGAGATCGGCTTCACCATCGTGTCCATGACCCTGTCCCTGGCCGCTGTGTTCATCCCGGTCCTGTTCATGGGGGGCGTGGTCGGCCGGCTCCTCCATGAGTTCGCCGCCGTCATCGGCGTCGCCGTCATCGTCTCGGGGGTGGTGTCACTCACCCTGACGCCGATGCTGTGCAGCCGGTTCCTCAAGCCTCCGGCCGCGACCCACGGCCGCCTCTACCGGGCATCGGAGCGGGTCTTCGAGGGAATGCTCCGGACCTACCGGTGGACGCTCGAGGCCGTCCTCCGCCATCCATCAATGATGATCGTCGTCTTCGTGGCCACCCTGGTGGCCACGGTGGGACTCTTCATGGTGGTGTCGAAGGGCTTCATCCCCGACGAGGATACCGGGCAAATCTTCGCCTTCACCGAGGCGGCCCAGGACATCTCCTTCGACAGCATGGTGGCCCATCAGCGGGCGGCCGCCGACATCGTGCTGAAGCAGCCCTACGTGAGCTCGTTCATGTCCTCGATCGGAGCCAGCAACACGAGCGTGGTGCCGAATACGGGACGGCTCTTCATCCGGCTCAAGCCACGGGCGGAGCGGCCCGGAGTGGACGAGATCATCCGGGACTTGCGCGTCAAGCTCACCGGCATCCCCGGCTTCAACGTGTACCCGCAAAAGCTGCCCACCATCAGGATCGGCGGCAACTTGACCAAGGCCGCCTTCCAGTACACGCTGCAGGACGCCGACCTGCCGACCCTCTACCAGTGGGCGCCCGTGCTGCTGGAGAAGATGCGCCTGGTTCCTGGCCTGCTCGACGTCAACTCCGACCTTCAAGTCACGAGCCCGCAGGTGCTGGTGGAGATCGACCGCGACCGTGCTTCAGCGCTCGGCGTCACCGCCACCCAGATCGAGGCCGCCCTGAACAATGCCTACGGCGCGCCCCAGATCTCCACCATCTACACGCCGACCAACCAGTACTGGGTGATGATGGAGCTCCTGCCCCAGTACAAGGACGATCCGGACGCCCTCGGCATGCTCTACATCCGCTCGAGCACGGGCAAGCTGGTGCCCCTGAACGCGGTGGCCAAGCTCAGGCGGACGGTGGGCCCGCTCACCGTCAACCACCTGGGCCAGCTGCCCGCCGTGACGATCTCCTTCAACCTCAGGCCCGGGGTGGCGCTGGGCGACGCGGTGAACGAGATCCGCAACCTCGAGCGGGAGCTGCGGATGCCCGCCACCCTGACCACGAGCTTCCAGGGGACCGCGCAGGCCTTTCAGTCCTCCGTCAAGGGACTGGGACTTCTGCTCCTCGCCGCCGTCCTCGTGATCTACCTGATCCTCGGCATCCTGTACGAGAGCTTCATCCACCCCCTGACCATCCTTTCCGGTCTGCCGTCGGCGGGGGTGGGCGCGCTCTTGACCCTGCTCATCTTCCGCGAGGAGCTGAACCTGTACGGCTTCGTGGGGATCATCATGCTCGTGGGCATCGTGAAGAAGAACGCGATCATGATGATCGACTTCGCGGTGGATGCGCAGCGCGAGGGTAAGTCGCCGCGCGAGGCGATCTTCCAGGGCTGCCTGCTCCGCTTCCGACCCATCATGATGACCACCATGGCCGCCCTCATGGCCACCCTGCCCATCGCCATCGGCGCCGGCGCGGGCGGCGACTCGCGGCGCACCCTCGGGCTCTCGGTGGTCGGCGGGCTCATCCTCTCCCAGCTCCTCACGCTCTACATCACGCCAGTGATCTATCTGCAGCTCGAGGGCTTGCGGCAGCGCGTGGGCGGCTGGCGCGACCTGTGGCGTCGGCTCCATCCCACGCGGGCCGAGGGGCTCCGCCTGCCGTCGTCAGGCACCGCCGGCAAGTAGCTGACTCTCTGCAGCCCGTCCTCATCCTCCGGATTCCCCTCCGGAATGCCGATCTATCCAGTCATGAGGTCCGACATCGGCTCGCGGGACAGGAAGGGGCGGTGGGCCGCCCCCGCCCCGCCCGCTCAGGCCCCCGCGGGCGGCGCGGCCGACCTTCTCGAAGCGGCCACGGAGGAGCTGCGCCGCTCGGAGGAAAGGTTCTCCGTCGTCTTCCACTCGAGCCCGCAGCCCATGAGCATGAGCACGCTTCACGAGGGCCGGGTGCTGGACGTGAACGAGGGGTATGCCCGCTTCTTCGGGTTCCGCCGCGAGGAGATGATCGGGCGGCTGGTCGGCGACCTCGGTCTCTGGGTCACCCTCGAGGAGCGCGACGCGATCATCCGGCTCCTGGAAACGCACGGCCGCGTGCGCAATGCCGAGGTGCGGTTCCGGAAGCGCTCGGGTGAGATCGGCCATGCCCTGCTGTCCACAGAGCGGCTGGCCCTCTCGGGCGAGCCCACCGTGGTCACCACGGTCACCGACATCACCGAGCGCAAGCTCTCCGAGGAGGCCACCCGGGCGCTGGCCGAGGTCGGGCGCGACCTGACGGGCAGCCTGGACCTCGGGCATGTGGCCAACCGTCTCGTCTCGGCGGTGGTGACGCTGTTCGGCGCACGCGTCGCGAACCTCTACCGCCGGGAGACCGATCCCGACGGGCTCGTATGCATCGCCACGGCGGGGGAGGCCCAGGAGCCCAGATGGCTCGGCATCCGGGTGCCGCCGGGCTCCGGCGTCACCTCGATCGCCCTTCGGGAAGGCCGGCTCGTGTCCGTCGCCGACATCCTCACCGACCCGCGGGTGACCCTCGACCCGGAATACCGCGAGCACATGATCGCCAAGGGCCACGGCGCCACGGTCGCGGTGCCCTTGAGCGTGGGCGGGAGATCCCTCGGGGTGCTCGCCGTCGGGTACTCGCACGGGCGTGTCCTCACCCCGGAGGAGGAGCGGCTCCTGTCCATGTTCGCGGACCAGGCCGCTCTTGCGCTCGAGAGCGCGCGGGTCCGTGGAGAGATCGAACAGCGCCGGCGGGAGGCGGAAGCGCTGGCCCTCGTGGCCCAGCGCCTGACGGAGACGCTCGACGTCGAAGAGGTCGGACAGCGTATCGTCGAGCATGTCCTTGCCCTCTTCGGGGCGCAGTCTGCCGTGGTGCGACTGCTCGATCCCGACGGTGGTCTCCGCCTGATTGCCGTGGGCGGTCCCGGCCAGCGGCGATTCGAGCTGGGCCATGTCCTGCCCCCGGGCGTGGGCGTGACCGGCCGCGCCGTCAGCGAGGGTCGCCCCGTCTCATCGACCGATATCACTGACGATCCAGCGGTCCGTGCGTCCGAAGACTTCCGGACGCATGTCGCGAAGTTCGACATACGGGCCATGGCCGCGGTGCCGCTCCGCACCAAGGGAGCCGTCGTCGGAGCGCTGGCCGTCGGGGATCGTACCGGACGCGTGTTCACCGCCAATGACGTCCGGCTCCTCCAGGCCTTTGCCGATCAGGCGGCCATCGCCATCCGCAATGCCGAGCTCTTCTCGGCCGAGCGGTCCTCCCGCGCCCAGGCCGAGGCCTCGGAGCGCGCGCAGCGCGAGAGCGAGGCACGCTTCCGCCGGATCTTCGAGTCCAACATGCTCGGTCTCATGTTTTGGGACGAGAACGACAACGCTCTCGATGTCAATGATGCCCTCCTGCGGATGCTCGGATACACGCGCGAGGATCTCGAGGCGGGCCGCCTGCGCTGGCGCGACCTGACTCCCCCCGAGCACGTCGAGCGGACCGAGAAGGCTCGGGAGGAGATCAAGGCTTCCGGTGTCTGCGCGCCGTTCGAGAAGGAATACATCCGCAAGGATGGCCGACGGGTGTCCGTGCTCGTCGGTGGCGCCGCCTTGGAGGGCGACCGGGAGCGCGGCGTGGCCTTCATCCTCGACAGCACTCCGCAGAAGCGCCTCGAGGCGCAGCTTCGCCAGGCCCAGAAGATGGAGGCGGTGGGGCGCCTGGCCGGCGGCATCGCCCACGACTTCAACAATCTCCTGACCGTGATCGGGGGACGGAGCCTCCTCGCTCTCGAAGACATCCCGGCCACGAATCCGATCCGGGGTGATCTCGAGCTGATCCAGCAGACGGTGGAGCGGGCAGCCGCCCTCACGCGCCAGCTCCTCGCCTTCAGCCGCAAGCAGCTCTTGCAGACGAAGGCTCTCGATCTCAATGGCGTGGTGGCCGGCATCGTCCCGCTCCTGCGACGCCTGATCGGCGAGGACATCGAGCTGACCATCGGCCCCGGGGTGGCGGTGGGGCGCGTGAAGGCCGATCCGGCGCAGCTCGAGCAGGTCATCGTCAACCTGGCCGTGAATGCTCGCGATGCCATGCCCCAGGGCGGGCGACTCGTGATCGAGACGGCCAATGCCGATCTCCCCGCCGAATTCAACGATCTCCCCGAGGCGGTGCCCGCGGGCTCCTACGCGATGCTCAAGATCACCGACACCGGGGTGGGCATGAACGCCACCGTCCAGGCCCATCTCTTCGAGCCGTTCTTCACGACCAAGGAGGTGGGCAAGGGCACCGGCCTGGGACTGGCCACCGTGCACGGCATCGTCCGGCAGCACGGCGGCAGCATTCGCGTGTACAGCGCCCCGGGCGAGGGAACCACCTTCAAGATCTATCTGCCCCAGACCAGCGACCCGCTCGACGCGTATGCCCCCGGCGCGTCCGGGGCCCCGCGCTCCCGGGGCGCGGAGAGAGTGCTGCTCGTCGAGGACGATCCGGACGTCCGCGCGCTGACCCAGACCATCCTCGAGCGCGGGGGTTACGAGGTCCTCTCGGCGCGCGACGGCCATGAGGCGCTGCGTCTCTTCCGCGAGCAGGGGCGGCCGATCCAGCTGCTGGTGAGCGACGTGGTCATGCCGAAGATGAGCGGCCGCGAGCTCGCCGACCGCCTCCGGGTGCTCCAGGCCGACCTCAAGGTGCTCTACGTGTCAGGCTATACGCAAGAGGCGCTCGGGCGTCACGGCGTGCTCGAGCCGGGGATCGTCCTCCTGCCCAAGCCCTTCCAACCCGTGGCCATGCTGGACAAAGTGCGCGAGGTCCTCGACACGGACATGCGGCCTCAGCGGGGCCGGTAGGTGATCCGGAAGATGTCCCGGGCGAACTGGTCGGAGGAGAGGAACAGGGCCCCGTCGCGTCCCACCACGAGATCCACGGGCCGAGCCGAAACCGTGCCCCCGGACAGAAAGCCCGTCGCGAAGTCCTCGACGGCCGTGGCCTTGGCGCCCTCGAGCTTGATCCGCACCACCTTGTAGCCGGTCGGCACCGAGCGGTTCCAGGAGCCGTGGTAGGCCACGAAGAGGCTGCCGCGGTACTCGGCGGGGAACTGCTGTCCCGTGTAGAAGGCCAGCCCGAGCGGCGCCGAGTGCGCCTGGATCTCGAGCGACGGCGCGGTCATGGACGGGCAGCGGTCGCCCTTGAGCACGCGCGAGTCGACGAACGTCTTGCCGCCCGCCGCGAAGCAGTCCGGCCAGCCATAGAAGCCGCGCTCCCGCACCTCGGTGATGAGATCGGGCGGGACATCGTCGCCCAGCCAGTCGCGCTCATTGACGGTGGCCCAGAGCACGCCCGTGCTCGGGTGAAAGGCGATACCGACGGCATTGCGGAGGCCCGAGGCGAAGAGTACTCCGCCCGAGCCGTCGGGCCGATAGCGCATGATGGCGGCCCGGCGCGAGTCACTCTCGCGGCAGATGTTGCACGAGGAGCCGATCGAGACATACAGGCGGCCGTCGGGACCGAAGGCGATGGTACGTGTCCAGTGGCCACCGGTCGGCAGACTCGGCACCACGACGATCGGCTGAGAGGCCTTCATGGTCGCCGAGTCATAGTGGAATCGCACGACCTGCCCCGTCTCGGCGACGTAGAGCTGGCCGTCTTTGAAGGCGAGGCCGTGCGGCTGGGTCAGACCTTCGGCCACGGTGACGACGGCGTCCAGCTTGCCGTGGCCGTTCTTGTCGGGCAGGGCGACCACGCGGCCCCGGCTGGGCACCGAGACGAGGAGGGTGCCCGCCGGGTCGAGCGTCATGAAGCGCGGGCCGCCCAGGTCCGAGGCGAAGACCTCGAGATGAAAGCCCGGGGGAAGGGACACGGACGGGGCCTGCGCCCAGGAAGGAGAGACCAGCGCGAGCCCGGCGACGATACCGAGGATCGCTCGCGCCAGCATGGCGGTCATTGTACCCCCGCGTCTTGCCAGGGGGCGACGCAGCCAGTAGCCTGACCCCATGTGGCGAGGTTGGATGCTGGGTGGCGCGGGGCTGGGATGCCTGCTCGCCGCCCTCCTGATCGGGCCGCCGTCGTCCCGAGCGCAGGTCTTCCTGGCCTCGAAACCCCAGCCCGAGTTCAGCGTCGGCTCGCTCTTCATCGCGGCCAGCATCACCAAGTCGCTCGGCCCCACGCCCATCGACGTGCAGTGGAGCCTCGTCCTCCCCGCGAAGCGAGACGCCGCCGACATCGCCCAGGACCTCTATCTGCTCTGGCCGGATGCCGTGACGAGCCCGACTCCCGAGGGCCGTCCCGATCCGGCTCTGGAACGCATGATTGCCGGGGATGGCGTAAGCATCGTGCGGTCGGGCCGGCTTCCCCTCGGGTCGCGCCGTGTCGATCACACCGGGCGGTCGAGCACCGTGGAGCCCATGGGTGATGGCGCCCCCTTCGTCACGTTCGTCCGGAAGACCAATAGCGGCGGGCTCTCGAATCCGGGCACCCTCATCCGTATCCCGTGGCACGAGCTGCTCGGAGACCCCGCCCGCATGGCCACGCTGCGGCTGACCTCGAGCAGGGTCATTCGCGACAAGCCGCAGACGTGGCTCGATGAGCTTTTCTGGGGGCGGCGCCACACCGCCTCGCTGACCTTCGGCGACGTGCGCTTCTCCTCGCTCTACGGGCTCTACTTCGAGCATCGCGACCGGCTCATCCCGATGGCGGGGGATCTCTCCCAGCTCACCCTGCGCTTCGGCGATGCCGATCACCTTCGCCTCGACGAGATCAGCCCGGCCGGAGCCACCAGCCAGCGCAGTCAGACGAGGAAGGAGACGGAGACGGTCACCCTCGTGCTCGACAAGAGCGACGGACTCAAGCCGCAGCTCCTCCGCGCCTCCTTCGCCTACTTCGACGGCCTGCACGCGATCCTGCCCATCGCGGTGACGGTGGCCGTCTTCACGCTGGGACATCTCGGCGGGCCCCTGGTGGCGGCGGTCTTCCGGCGCGGGGCGGCGGCCATGGCCCGCCGCATCCACATCGCGCCTCGCCGCGGCACGGCCGACCACACCACCGGCGTCGTGCTGTCGAAGGAGACGCTGGGCCGCATCACGCCTGGCGAGACGACGTATCAGCAGGTCCTCGCGCTCTGCGGACCCCACAACGAGGAGCACGAGCAGCTCAAGATGCCCGGCCGCCGCAGTCTCATCTATCGCGGCCGGCGCACTGTCCCGCACGAGCGCCGGAGCTTCGGGCGCCTGGCCACGGTCAGCCACTGGGACGTCGAGCAGCACGAGGTGGTGATCGACTTCGAGGGCGATCTCGTGAGTGATCTCCAGGCGCACCTGCGGCGCTCCCGCGCCGGCGGCTGAAAAAGGCCCATCTGCGGCCGTCGCTCGCACCTGGACCTCGCACCTGGACCTTTTGACCTAGGGCGTCCCCTATGGCACGATCGATTCCCGGCGGGGCCATGTCGGCCCTGCGTCACTCACATCAGGAGCCATCCATGCGCGTGTACTACGACATCGATCTCGGCGGCCGCACCATCACGAAGCGGGAGCTTCACGGCGAGGACGTGGTCAAGGCGGGCCGGTACCTGATCGCCAAGACCCTCGTCGAGATGGGCGCGGCCACCGTCGAGCCGCTTTCCCCGCAGAACCCGCTCATCTTCTCGGCCGGTCCCTTTGCCGGCACGAGCTTCTCCAATGCCAATCGCACCAGCGTGGGCTGCAAGAGCCCGCTCACCGGCGGCGTCAAGGAGGCCAACGGCGGGGGGACCTTCAGCTACGGCCTGGGCCAGCTCAAGATCGCGGGCTTCACTCTCCTGGGCGCCTCCACGGAGTGGGTGGTTCTCCACTTCAAGAAGGACGGCAGCCTCGCCTTCGAGGACGCGGAGCCCTATCTCGGCAAGGGCAACTTCGAGGCGAATGACATGCTGCACGCGCGGTACGGCAAGAAGGTCACCATCGCGCTCTGCGGCCCCGTGGGCGAGTACGAGGGGCTCCTTGCGGGCATCGCCTTCAGCGACAAGGATGGCCGGCCGGCGCGGCTGGCCGCTCGGGGAGGGGTGGGGGCGGTGATGGGCTCGAAGAAGGTCAAGGCCATCGTGGTCGATCTCGACAAGATCCCCCCCATGCACGACGGCAAGAAGGTCACCTCCAGCATCAAGGACTACGCCAAGATGCTGCAGGCCGACGGCATGGTGCAGAACTTCTACGCCAAGATCGGCACCATGGGCATGGCGGATGTCCAGAACCAGATGGGCGGCCTGCCCGTGCGGAACTTCAGCGTGGGAAGGCTGGCCGACGTGGCGGCGGGAGAGAAGTTCAAGATGGGCGGCGATTTCATCGGCGAGCTCAACACCTCGCGGGGCGGCGAGCAGACGCACTCCTGCATGCCCGGGTGCGTCATCCAGTGCAGCAACGTCTACCACGATGCCGCGGGCAAGGAAGTGGTCTCCCCGGTGGAGTACGAAACGCTCGGGCTCCTGGGCACCAACTGCGGCATCAGCGACCCCGACGATCTCGCCCAGCTCAACTACGTCGCCAATGACCTCGGGGTGGACACCATCGAGCTCGGGGCCATGCTCGCCGTGCTCATGGAGGCGGGGCTCGGCGGCTTCGGCGACGTCAAGTTCATGACCGACTGCCTGGTGGAGATCCGCAAGGGAACGGAGAAGGGAAAGGTGTGGGCCCAGGGCACCGCGCGGGTGGGGGAGCACTACAAGGTGCGCCGCGTGCCCGTCATCAAGAAGCAGGCCATCAGCGCCTATGATCCGCGCGTGGTCGAGGCCACGGGGATCTCGATGATGGCCACGGCCCAGGGCGCCGATCATACGGCGGGCAACCTGCCCCGGCTCAAGACGCGGGAGATGGACCTGGAGTCGCTCGTGAGCCAGAGCCTGCTGCACCAGACCCGGGTGGCCGCCAACGATTCGCTCGGGCTCTGCATCTTCGGCATGAGCGTGACCAACCCCAACACCGAGTTCATCGCCAACGCCGCGAACGCCGCCCACGGCACCAGCCTGACCAAGGACTTCTTCGAGGCCCTGGGGCGCGAGACCCTGCGCTTCGAGAAGGAGTTCAACCGTCAGGCCGGCTTCACCGAGAAGGACGACGAGCTGCCCGAATTCTTCTACACGGAGCCCATCCCTCCCACCAACCACGTCGCGCGCTTCCACGGGCCCGACGTGCACCGCATGTACGAGCGGCTGCCCGCCTAGTAGCTCGGAGGGGGGCTCCGCCCCCCTTCCGAAACCTCCCCCCGGAACAGATTGCGCCGGCGAAGCCGGCGCTCGAAGCGGAACATTCCTGCTCGCGAGGACAGATGCCTAGCCGGAGCCTGCTCCACGAAGAGAAAGGACGCCGGCCCGTGTCGCGGCCGGCGTCCCTGGATCCCGAAGACTCCAGACGGCTTACGGGACGGTGATGGTGGTGTTGTCGCCGCTGGCGGTGATGGAGAACGTGCCGGTGCTGCTCGACGTGTACGTGTAGGCGCCGCTCCACGCCGGCGCGCCCCCCGGCGGTGGCGTCGGGACGTTGGCCATGAACGGGCCAGCAACCTGGCCAAGGCCGTTCGTGGTCTGCTGGGTCAGGTCCGTCAGCGCGGCTGGCAGTGCGCCTATGTGGGCCGCGAAGATGCTGACCGAGGAGGCCAGGGTCCGGGTATCGGCCTGGGCCTTGGCCACGCGGGCGCGGGTCTGGAC